>JAMOUE010000237.1 GCA_027068235.1 Deltaproteobacteria bacterium
TTTTGGGAAAAGGTGGATCATTTGCTTCCGTAAAGGGGCCTTACGATATAGCAAGGGGTGAAGGGATGTGGCTTTTACATCAGACGTTGGAAAAGGGGCTTAGGGATTCTTGGCGAAGGCGGAGCAAAAAGAAATCCAACCCAAGCCGAGCGAAGCGAGGGAATTTTGGATTTCTGCGGAGCCGAGCCTTAGAAGCCCTTGGCCCCGCATTCCTGTCTGTGAAAAGACACTCCCAAGCCCCTTGCATTCCTCTTCTCTCTTTCCCCTTTCCTCTGCCCTCTGCCTTCTGCCTTCTGTCCAATTCAAATTTATTTCATAACCACTACCTAACTGTATAACAGTATAACTATAACCGTATAACAACCCTATAACCCTAACCCTGACCCTAACCGTGAGAGTGAGGACTATCCCACCATGTCAATAACCCCATTTCAAAGGGATGCCCCAATTCCTTTCTGTAAGGATAACACCTGACTGTAAAACCGATTTGACCGCTTGATAAACAGAGCAAGCTACCTCTAAATACATAGTAACCCTGATCTGTTGTCTGACCAGTAAAAAGAAGTGGCAATGGATGGCCATCTGCCAACTCTCCTTTTTCATCAAGGTGGCCAATATAGGCATCCACTCTCACCTCGTCTGGCGTAAGCTCACCAAGATTTATTACTGCCGTAATGGGAATTCGGTCTCCCACCTTTGGCCCGTTGCCCTCTGGCAGATGCACATCAACTATCTTTACAAGATGCCATTTGGAATAGATGCGTTTTTTCCAATGAGCAAGCTCTTTGGCCTCCTTCCACTGGGTTGTCAGAAAGGTATTCCATCTGGCTGCGTTTGGAAGGTAAAACTTTGTGCTATATTCTTCCACCATCCTGTTGGTGTTGAAATAGGGACATATTGTCTGGATGGAATTTTTCATCATCTCGATCCAGCCCCTTGGAATATCGTGGGCAGACCTGCTATAAAAGAGAGGAACCACTGTATTTTCCAATAATTCGTAAAGGAGTCTGCTTTCTACCTCGTCCTGGTAGCGGTAATCCGTATATTCCTCGCCAGCACCTATGGCCCAACCGTTTTTACCGTTGTAGGCCTCTACCCACCAGCCATCCAATATGGAAAGATTTATTCCACCGTTGGCAGTAACCTTCATGCCACTGGTACCGCTTGCCTCCATAGGGCGCCGCGGAGTATTGAGCCATACGTCCACTCCCTGCACAAGGTATCTGGCCACTTCGATATCGTAATTTTCAATAAAGACTATATGGTTCCTTAGCTCTGGCTTATTTGCCATCTGGATAACGGTATGTATGAGTTCCTTGCCCTCTTTGTCTTTAGGATGGGCCTTTCCGCTAAATATTATCTGTACTGGCCTTGATGGATTTGTAAGTATTTCAGTAAGCCTTTTTTCATCCCTGAAAAGGAGCGTTGCACGTTTGTAAGTGGCAAATCTTCTGGCAAATCCTATGGTTAGGGCCTCAGGGTCTAGAACCTCATCTGCAATCTTTAGCTGATACTTCGGTGCGCCTTTGGCCTCAAGCTGTCTCTTAAGCCTTCTCCTGGCAAAAGATATGAGCCTCTCCCTAAGTCTTTCTCTGCTTCGCCATAACTCAAAGTCGGCAATGTGCTCAACCCTTTTCCAGATGTTGTGATTGGTGGGCTCATCTATCCACCTAGAGCCAAGATACCTTTCATAGAGACGGAACATCTCCCTGGACAACCAGCCCAGGGTGTGAACTCCGTTTGTGACATGGGTTATTGGGACCTCGTGCTTGGGTATCTGTGGCCATATCTTTGCCCACATGGAACGGGAAACCTCACCATGAAGCTTGCTGACTCCATTTGTCTGCGAGGCGGTCTTTATGGCCAAAACCGCCATGCAGAAGTCTTCTCCGTGATTTCCTGGCGTGATTCTTCCAAGATCCAAAAAACCGTTTATTCCAATTCCAAGCTCATCGGCAGCCCGAGTAAAGTATCTCCTGATAAGGTCCACAGGAAACCTATCTATGCCAGCAGGAACAGGGGTGTGCGTTGTAAAGACACTTGTTGCCCTGACTGCCTCAAGGGCCTCGTCAAAGGTTAGGCCCTCCTTCTGGATTAGCTGAAGCAGACGCTCTATTGCCATGAAGGCGGAATGTCCCTCGTTCATGTGGCAGACAGATGGCACTTCTCCAAGGGCGCGAAGGAGCCTTATCCCGCCACGGCCAAGGACGATTTCCTGCTGAAGCCTGGTTTCTATGCTTCCGCCGTAAAGGTGTGAGGTTATCTGCCTGTCTCCCTTGCTATTGAGGGGAACATCCGTATCTAGCATGTAGATTTTAACCCTGCCAACAACGATCTCCCACGCCTTGCAGTAGATGCTACGGCCATCTAGATCCACCTGGATCATAAGTTCATTGCCATCTTTATCCTTCACTGGTGTTAGTGGCATGTTGTGAAAATCATTGGTGGGGTAGGTCTCAAGCTGCCAGCCATCTGGGTTTAGATACTGCTGGAAATAGCCGTGCTTATAAAGAAGGCCAATACCTCGCATTGGAAGGCCGAGGTCGCTTGCGGATTTCATGTGGTCGCCTGCCAGGATTCCAAGGCCTCCTGAATAAAGGGGAAAACATTCGTGCAGTCCAAATTCGGCTGAAAAATATGCTATGTAGCCCTTGTTATCTGGGGAAGCAACCTTGTTGAACCAGGTCTGAGTAGTAAGGTACCTGTCCAGCTCTTCAAGCACAGAATCCATCCTTGCCAGGAATACCTCGTCCCGTTCCAATTCCTCAAGGCGACGCTGCTCAATGGCTCCAAGCATGGCAATTGGATTGTGACCTGTGCTGTCCCAAAGGTCTGCATCCATGTCTCTAAACAGGTATATGGCTTCAGGGGTCCAAGTCCACCAAAGATTCTTGGCAAGCCTGATAAGTGGTTTGAGATTTTCAGGCAGATTTGGGCTGATGGTTAGTGTTTTTATTATTGGCATAAATGTCCCTTTTTTATGAAATGAAAATCCTAAAAAATTCCTAAAAAGTTATTCTGAGCTCATTGGAGTCGTCAACCGTTACAGTTACCTTTCCTCCTGTTTTTAGGCCTCCGAAAAGAAGCGCATCAGCCACAGGGTCCTTGACCTTCTCTTGGATAAGCCGTCCCAAAGGGCGCGCCCCGTGCTCTGGATCAAACCCCTTCTCGGCAAGCCAGTTTCTGGCCTCAGGCGTAAGGTGAATCTTTATCCTCTTTGAGCCTATATGAGTTTGTACCTCAGCCATCAGCTTGTCCACCACCTTTCCCATGACCTCATGGCTAAGGTGAGAAAATTGAACTACTGCATCAAGTCTGTTTCGGAATTCTGGGCTAAAAAGTTTCTTTACGGCTTGGGCGCTTTTCTGTTTTTTGTCATCATTTTTGCCTGCTGCAAAGCCTATGGTCCTCGCCTCCATCTCTCTTGCACCTATGTTTGATGTCATAATAAGGATGACGTGCTTGAAAGAGGCGCTTCTACCAGTGTTATCGGTAAGTTTGGCATAGTCCATCACCTGGAGGAGTATGTTGAATATGTCTGGATGCGCCTTTTCTATCTCATCGAGAAGAAGCACACAGAAGGGGTGTTTTCTGATTGCCTCTGTCAAAAGGCCTCCCTGGTCAAAACCAACATATCCTGGGGGTGCGCCTATCAGCCGCGCCACTGCGTGCTTTTCCATGTATTCGCTCATGTCAAAGCGTTGGAAATGTATTCCAAGCACCTTGGCCGTCTGTCTGGCAAGTTCTGTCTTTCCAACACCGGTTGGCCCTGTGAAAAGAAACGACCCAATAGGCTTGTCAGGGTGGGTGAGACCGGCCCTTGATCTCTTTATGGCCTTCACTACAGTTGAAATTGCGCTGTCTTGGCCAAATACCACTTTTTTCAAGGATGGTTCCAGTTCCTCAAGCCTTGCAATGTCGGACCTGGTGAGATTTTTTGCCGGTATGTTCGCCATCTTTGAAATGACATTCTCCACGTGTCTCACAGAGACTGTGGCCGGCCCCTCGTTTACCGGGCGGTTCAACCTGATAAGGGCTGCTGCCTCATCAATAATATCTATGGCCTTGTCTGGCAGGTGCCTATCCCCAATGTAGCGAGCAGAAAGCTCGGCAGCTGCCTTTATAGCGCCCTTTGTATATTTGACATTATGATGCTGTTGATAATGCCTTTTCAGGCCATGAAGTATCTTGACGGTTTCTTCAATAGAGGGTTCTTTAAGGTCTATCTTTTGAAAACGCCTGGAAAGGGCCCTGTCTTTTTCAAAGAAATTCCTGAACTCTTCATAGGTAGTAGAGCCAATACAACGTATATCACCACTGGCCAAAACAGGTTTCAGGATGTTTGAGGCATCCAGCGAGCCGCCACTTGTTGCGCCGGCCCCTACTATTGTGTGGATTTCATCTATAAATAGGATGGCATTATCCTTTGATTTCAATGCCTGTATGACATCCTTGAGCCTCTGCTCAAACTCTCCCCTGTATTTTGTGCCAGCAAGGAGGGACCCAAGATCCAGTGCGTAAATCTCTACATCCTGCAGGGCAGGGGGCACCTCTTTTTTCCATATCTTCCAGGCAAGACCCTCGGCAAGGGCCGTCTTTCCAACACCAGGATCTCCAACAAAGATAGGGTTGTTTTTTCTGCGCCTGCAGAGAATCTGCATGGTGCGCTCAAGCTCATTGTCCCTGCCAATGAGCGGATCTATCTTTCCTTGGGCGGCTTTTTCTGCCAGGTTCACTGTAAAGCGGGTAAGGGGAGAGTCAGAGGGCTGCGCCTGTCCAAACCGCTCTCCATCTTCCTGATGCCTTTCCTCTTTTGTTTCCTTTGGCTGAAAGGCCGAGCCCTCCACCTTGGCTATGCCATGGGATATATAGTTTAGTATATCAAGCCGGCTGATACCCTCTTGTTTCAGAAAATAGACTGCATAGGAGTTCTCTTCTGTCATGAGGGCGCTCAACAGATCTCCAATATCTGCTTCTTCCTTACCTGCAGACTGTACGTGCATAATGGTCTTTTGAAGAACCCGCTGCAGGGAGGTGGTAGGCTGAGGAGTCTCATTCTTGCCACTTGAGAGTTGCTCAAGGTGGGTATTGAAAAAATTTTCTATCCGCATCTTAAGGCGCTTTAGATCGCCTCCACATGCCTTTATAAGTTCTTCGCCTTTTTCATGATGAATTATTGCAAAAAGGAGGTGCTCAAGGGACAGATATTCGTGATTTCTCACATGCGCCTCCCTGGCAGCAGCTCCCAACATAAGTTCAACATCTTTGCTTATCATGATTACCTCTTAAAAATCACTTAAAAATCATTAGTTAGTAAAACTTTTTAAACCTCTTCCATGGTAGCCAGCAGGGGAAAACCAGCAGCCCTTGCCCTTGCATGGACAATATCTACCTTTGTCTCTGCAATTTCTGCAGGATATACGCCACATTCTCCAACTCCTTTATGATGAACATGAAGCATTATGGCCGTGGCCTCTGCCGGGCTTTTGTGAAAAACCTCTTCCAGGATTTTCACCACAAAATCCATGGTGGTATAATCATCGTTGTGGAGAAGGACCTTGAACTTGGGAGGTTCTTTAACCTTCTCCTCTATCTTTTCTCTTTTTTTTATGTCAAAACCTGCGTCTGACATCTGTCAAGACCTACTCCTTTACTTCAAGTTATCCTTTGTTTTTACTTAAATAGACAAGGTATTCTTGATTTCCTTTTGCCCCTTTGATGGGGGAATCGATTACTCCATTAACGTCAAGACAAAGGTCTTTGGAAAAAAAACTTGTGAGGTCATCTATAACCTCTGACCTGACCTTACTACTCCTGACAATGCCTCCTTTGCCAACCCGCTGTGGACCAGCCTCAAATTGAGGTTTTATCAGGGCAACTATTTCAAAATTATCTTTGACCATAACGTCTAAAAGCGCTGGTATGACAACCTTCAAAGATATGAAAGAGACATCTACTGTGGCAAATTCAGGTAGTGGATCAAAAAGTTCCCTTTTTACATGACGGATATTTGTCTTTTCCAGATTGATAACATCCTCTCTGTTTCTAAGGGACCAATCCAACTGACCATAACCAACATCTATAGCATAGACCAATTTGGCTCCTTTTTGAAGCAGACAATGCGTAAATCCTCCAGTAGAGGCCCCTACATCTATACAGACCTTGGAAGAGACATCTATGGAGAAATGTTTCAGGGCAGCTTCGAGCTTCAGTCCACCTCTACTTACATATGGACACTGCCTGCCCTTTACAATAATCTTGTCATCTTCCCTGACAAGGTGGCCCGCCTTGGTAACAGGTTTGTCATTTACGGCTATCAGGCCTGCCATTACCATGGCTTGGGCCTTTGATCGTGTTGGAGCAAGGCCCAACTCTTTCAAACGTAGATCAAGTCTTTGCTTTTTTTTTGCCATAAGCTCATTATTCGTGTTAAGGTTACCATAATTATAAGATTCTTTGGAGTGCATGAAAATGGCTGTAACCAGGGAACAAGTTATCGAGGCCCTTAAAAAGGTTAAAGATCCAGAGCTCAACAAGTCGTTGGTTGATCTTGGAATGGTTAAGGATATAGAGATAGCAGGGCCAAATGTGCGTGTAACCATAGCCCTGACAATGGCAGGTTGCCCTTTAAAGGACAAGATAAAACAAGATGTAAAGGAAGCTGTAAAGTCCATAGCTGGGGTGGAGGAAGTAAGTGTTGTTTTGACAACGATGACATCTGCTGAAAGGGCGAAATTATTCGGACAGGAACCCTCTGAAATGGAGGGCATGAAGCAGGTTAAGAACGTAATAGCTGTTGCAAGCGGTAAGGGTGGTGTAGGGAAAAGCACCGTTGCGGTAAATCTTGCAGCCGCATTGTCCAAAAGGGGATACAAAGTTGGTATTCTTGATGCAGATATGCACGGCCCAGATATCCCCATCATGCTTGGCATAAAGGAAAGGCCTGTTGGCTCAAGGGGAATGCTTTTTCCACTTGAAAAATATGGAATAAAGATGATGTCAACTGGAACCTTGGCAGGGGAGGGCACACCAATCGTATGGCGTGGTCCTCTTGTAAATAAAGCCATAAAGGAATTCCTAGGCCATGTTTCCTGGGGAGAACTCGACTATCTTATTGTTGACCTTCCTCCAGGGACAGGAGATGCGCCCTTAACGGTAGCCAGCACTATTCCAATTAGTGGGGTTATTATTGTGACTACCCCTCAAAAAGTGGCTCTGTCTGATGTAAGGCGTTCGGTTGGGCTGTTTCTAAAAAATGATATTCCCATTTTGGGCATTGTAGAAAATATGTCCTATCTCAAGATACCTGGGAGCAGTGAAGTCATGGACATATTTGGAAGCGGGGGAGGCGAAAAGATAGCAAAGGCCTTCAAGCTTCCTCTTCTTGCCAAAATTCCAATCGACCCGGATATAAGAAAGGGAGGCGATGAAG
This sequence comes from Deltaproteobacteria bacterium, assembly GCA_027068235.1. GTDB lineage: Bacteria > Desulfobacterota > Dissulfuribacteria > Dissulfuribacterales > QOAL01 > JAADCZ01. The sequence goes on from JAMOUE010000237.1 coordinate 7,433, forward strand.
GTAGGCCAATAGCCCTTGAGGAAAACGAGAGATCTGAACCATTTTTCCAGTTAGCAGATAAGGTTATAGAGCTTGTTGAGAAAGCAAAAAGTAACAAGAAGTAAGTGCGAGATACAAATGAGGGTTACTCTTCTAATGGAAAACAAGGGCGCAGGGTTCGCCGCTCAAGCTAATTAGTTTTGCACCGATAGAAATATAAAACCTTAAGGTGCGAGACTAACGCTTATGGAGTCGAATCCTATTTCAGATGAAGTAAATATTGTTAACAAGGGGCCTGTTTTGGGCCCAAAGGAATTTCTTGTTAACGCCCAGAAAGAACTTGCAAGAATAAAACGCTACGGAGGTAGAACCACTTTTCTTCTTATAAAGCCAACAGAAAATTCAGACGAAATAAAAGGGGATTACCTGGAAACCCTGTATCACTCCATTAACAAACAGCTAAGACAGTGTGACAGTTTATATATTTTCGATAGTAATTCCATTGCTGCTATATTGCCAGAAACTCATGAAGCTGGAGGTGAAACAGCTTCTGTAAGGATAAAAAGAAAGATTTCACAAGCTATAGTAGGCAAAAACACACCCATAACCACATGTATTGGGGTGGTAAGTGTCTGGCCTGAAGAGTGTCCAGGCATAAAAGAACTTCTTCAAGAGTTAAAAAAGGATTTAGAACGGGATGAAAAGTGCCAATATCTGCCACAAGAACAAGGTATTTGTGCATCTTCTTCCCAAAAAATCTGTCTGCTAGTTGAGAAAGAGGCGGATTTTGCCAAACTCCTAAAAGAGTTAAAGGGTGAGTATGCATTATTGGATAAATCCCAAATGGGCGATGCCTCACTTGTTGTGGCAGATACAAGGTATTGCAGAGAAAAGGGAATAGATACAGATTTTGAACGAATAAATAGCAGGTTACGTTACACTTTTGAACTCAAAGAAAAAAACAATACATTACTAGTTGCCTCAGAACGCCCCCTTGAGCTAATTAAGTGCATAAAGGCATTGTGTTCTTTGGGCCCTAACGGCGAATACCACGAGAAA
>JAMOUE010000238.1 GCA_027068235.1 Deltaproteobacteria bacterium
AAAAGTGTCTGTTTTTGTTTTAAATGGGGGGCAATAAGGCCTTGGCTCTTATAGAAGTCAAGGCAAGGTACTCCTTTACGGGTTTTCAATACCGCCCCTCCTAATAGACCGGATCTTTTATTATTTGAACTTACGTGCTTTTTTATGCAACAACAGTGGCGTGGGTAAAGAAACTATGATGTTCAGATTCAAAATTGTATAGTCGGGCTACCTCTAAGCTTGGAACACAGCAACAGGAAAAAGCTATTTTTAGAGGTAGCCTTTCTTAATAAATGATTAGTGTTTTCCAGGCTCAAGAGGTTTGCCTCTTCTTTCATATGTGATGTATGCCTCTAGGGCAATCATCTTTGGATCATCCAATTTTAACGCATCTCCTTCAAGGGGATTTTGAATGCACCAATTTATCATGTCTCGAAGGGCAACCACTTTACCTATCTGCTTTTGAAACTTAGGATATGTCTCTGGATGTGTGTTAGACGCATTAGGATGGCACATATCACAAGAGACTTTATTGGTTCCAAGGGCGCTATGGAATAATTTATCTCCTTCTTTTACTACAGCCATGAATTCCTTATTCCACTTTTCCAGGTCTTTTTGAGTAAATTCATCTGAAAATGCCCATAAAGGTATATTAACAATGATTATCATGGAAAACAGTAGAAATAGTTTTTGCATTTGTCATATCCTCCTTTTTTAATAATGTTCTTGTGAGGGGATTCTTTTGGAGCGATCCTGATATATGGAATCCACTGGATAGCCCAATTCTTCATTGTACTTAAGGATACGGTCTTGATTTTCCCACAACTTGTAATGATTTGTTACCCGTCCATTTTCAAGATTGAGAACTGACCATCCAGTAGCGTCTCTTTCATGGAATGGATCTGCCCTATTCATGAAAACAGTGATTTTGGGTATCTGATTGGGTTTTTGGACATAGCTCACAGGATAAGGCCAAGGCCATGCCGTAGACATCATTGCCTGAAAGGTGATGTTGCCTATTTGGTTGTAAAGTATCTGATGGACATGCCCATGAAGCACAGTGACCTTTTTGAATGGGCGAAGTACAGCCTGCACTTTTTCAGCATCATCTGTCCAGAAATTCCAAGGTTTAAATATCTTATAAAGGGGAGAGTGTGACATAACTACTACAGGAGTGTCCTTGGAAACTCTAGCCAAATCCTTTTTGAGCCATTGGATCTGCTCTTCTCCAACCATGAAGGGAGAACCATTTGGATTGTCCAGGCGGGCCATGTTGTTCATGCGTTCTTCCGGGCTTTTCCATCTCTTTATCCATGAGCTATTGGTGAGAATAGAGTTTAGTACCACAAAATGAACCCCTTTGTGTTGAAAACTATAGGTAGTTTTTGAGATGTTTTTTTGCCAGAAATTACCAAGATCCAGATAGTAATCATGTTCTCCAATGACCCACTTGATAGGCTGACGAAGCCCAGACATGATATCCAATCCGTGCTCCAGCTCTTCTCTCTTGCCAAGTTGTGCCAAGTCTCCTCCAAAGACGACAAAGTCTGGTTTGGGGGACATGAAGTTGCACTCTGTTATTGCCCTTTTAAGTCCTTTGTCAAAGTTTCTGACAAACTTTTTGCCCTCGATATGGGTTAGATGAGAATCAGATATATAGGCAAATGTGAAGTTTTGCGGATTATCTTTACCCCACGACATCTCTATCAGTCCAAGGGGCAAAGTCGCTACTGCTGTAGCTACTGCGCTACGTTTCAAAAATCCTCTGCGTGTAATCCTTTTTTTCATCAGTTTCCTCCTTTTAATTGGTCTTTTTTAACAAGCCCATATATTCAGGACTTGTTAGTGCCTTTAGAAACTCCAATAGGTCGCTCTTTTCCTGCTCGCTTAGATTTAAAGGCTTTATGCCACTGTCCAACATGGGGTTTTCTTCACCTCCTTGCTTGTACAGTTCTATGACCTCTTCCAATGTCTCTATGCTTCCATCATGCATATAAGGGCCTGTTACAGCTACGTTTCTAAGAGTGGGCGTTTTAAATCGTCCAATGTCTTCAATGTTAAGAGTCACAACGAATCGGCCTAGTTCAGAAATTTCTTGTCTTTGCAATATCTTGTCATCCAGCGCTAACCCTTTGGCTTTAGCCCTTCGAACCTTCTCAACAATCTCCATAAGC
>JAMOUE010000239.1 GCA_027068235.1 Deltaproteobacteria bacterium
AACGATGCGACATATGCTGCTTTTTCCCCAATGAACCGTCTTGAAAAAAGAAAAGTGGATATGATTAATAAAACACTACTTACAAGGCTTGGCAGTGCCAGACAAAGTGTGCAAACTCCTTTTACAATCTTACAAATCGGCCATGAAATAAGGAAATAAAGAAATGGATAATCAGGATATGGTTTATCATAGAGCAAAGGGCAAAAAAAACCTTTACCCTCCAACATTGCCCTGACAAAAAGCCCCGCCCTTGGCTCCATACCGTAAATATCACGGTAAATTAAAACCATTATTCCTCCAATAAAATAGAAAAGGGCAAAAAGTATTATAAGCCATAGTAATGGTAGATTAATGATACTTTTGCCATCATTGGGGGTAATAGAGGGCATTTTAGGATTTAAAAGGCATCAATTTAGATTTATAGATCTCCAGGCTCTCCAAGTTCTTTAATGGCAAGATCTCCTGTGTCTACATAAAAAGATACGGTCTTTTCTAAGGCTTCTTTAAGAGAAACCTTTGGTTCCCAGCCCAAAATCCTCTTTGCATTTGAGATATCAGGAACCCGATACCCAACATCTTGATAGTCTGGACCGTAGTAGTCATGAGCTGAGATCTCTTTGAATTCTACCTTATTGGCCAAAGGTGCCAGATGCGGAAAACCCTTCACCACCTCTATCATCATCTCTGCCAGATCACGGATAGAATAATCATTTGCAGGGTTTCCAATATTAAATATCTTTCCATCGCAGCAGCCATCTTTGTTCTCAATAATCTTGAATAAACAATCAAGTCCATCATCTATATATGTAAAACAGCGCCTTTGTTTTCCGCCATCTACCAAGGATATTGGTTCGCCCCGTAATATATGACCTAAAAACTGTGTAACAACCCGAGAACTTCCCTCTTTAGGAGCAGCCAGACTATCAAGGCCAGAGCCAATCCAGTTGAATGGTCTTATCAAGGTAAATTGTAAATTTCGGTGTATTCCCATGGCCCATATCACTCGATCCATCATCTGCTTGGCGCATGCATATATCCATCTCTGTTTATGGATAGGGCCATATACCAAATTACTTGTTTCTTCATTAAACTGTTCATCTTGGCACATGCCATAGACTTCACTAGTCGAGGGAAATACCACCCTTGTTCCATATTGGGCGCATTGTCTAACTATGCGAAGATTCTGTTCAAAGTCCAATTCAAAAACGGCAAGGGGATCCTTAACATAACTTGCAGGTGTGGCTATTGCTACAAGAGGCAGACACACATCACACTTCTTAATGTGATATTCTATCCATTCTTTGTTGATGGAGATGTCGCCCTCAATAAATTTCACCTTTGGATGATTTACGCGCTCTCCCAGCCTGTCACAGGCCAGATCCATGCCATATATCTCCCAATCAGTCTCTTCAATGGCCCGCCTTACAAAATGACTTCCAATAAAACCATTCACTCCTAGTATTAAGATCTTCAATTCGATTTTTACCTCTTTTCAGTCTGGAGTTAGATACTATAAGAAAAATCCTTGTAATAAATGGCAACTAAGGATACCACTTCCGTACTATTATTATTTTTCATGGCTAAGGGGTGATTCAATCAAAAGTCATGGCTGTTTTTAGAGATGGCTTTAAGTTTAACATGCTGTTGGACTATACTGAGAGCACTTTTTAGGTTACATACTCTATCTAAATCGCAAGGTTACACAATCGCCATTGTGATCTTTACAGAATAGCCCTATCCAGGAGAAAAACAAGGTTACAAAAAATTTGCCGTTTCCTTTGAAGATCAGCAACGTTATTATTAGCAAGAAAAAAATGGGGGACGGTGAACATATAAACTCACCTGCCAATATTACCATGAAATATTCAACAGGAAGCCTCAAGAGGATATTTGTAGTCCGTTTAGAAGATGGTGACGTGCTACACCAATGCCTTGAAGAACTTGCCCAAAAAGAGCAAATCAAAGCTGCAGCGGTGATTGCACTTGGAGGCGCTGATAAGGATAGCGTATTGGTAGTTGGCCCAAGTAGATCAAGGGCAAACTTTCCTGTTAAGCCACAAAAGGCTACCCTTTATGATGCAAGTGAAGTGGTGGGTACAGGCACTATATTCCTGGATGAAGAAGGCAAACCCGTTGTTCACATGCATATTGC
>JAMOUE010000240.1 GCA_027068235.1 Deltaproteobacteria bacterium
TCCTGAAAAGAGCGATGTGTATACGCTTCTGCCATCTATAAGGACAAGGAGCTTATCTGAGTACCAGCCATTAAATCCCCTGGAACTTATTGCCCATTTGTTGCTGTCTATATGGGCAACTTGTAGCCCTGGAACCATTCTTAATAATTCAGGTATGGAGGTAAGGCCGCTTCTTCTTATGTCCTCGGATGTTATGACATAAATTGCAGCATCTGCATCAGCCATCCTCTCTTCAGTCTTAGATACGGAAGTAACCTCTAGAGATGCAAGCTCTGATATGGAAAGATTCTTTAAATACAAAAGGTTTTCGTCTTGAAGTTCACCATTACTTCCAAAGACAATGCCTGAAAACCATAAGATGAAAATAGTGCCAACTAGCGCATAAAACCAATGTAATTTTTTGCCTTTCATAAGCCTTTTGTTCCGCTTTTTTTAATGAGAAAAGAATTGTTGGATTTCATCCAGGAAGGTTCTTGTATCAATTGGTTTACATATGTAACCATTACATCCCACTTCCTTGGCCTTCTTTTTGTCTCCATCCATGGCATAAGAGGTTAGGGCTACAATTGGAATATCTTTGGTGTCAGGTTGGGATTTAAGAATTGCAGTAGCTTCAAAACCATCTATCCCAGGCAATTGAATATCCATCAATATCATGTCTGGGTGTTCTTTTTTCGCTAGTTCAATCCCTGTTTCGGCATCCTCTGCCTCTATAATTTCATACTTGCCAATCTGGAGAAGTGTTCTAACAAGTTTCATGTTTATTTTATTGTCTTCTATAACCAGCACTTTTTTCATCTTTAACTCCGGCAATTACCTTCTGGCTCAACGGGTAGCATAAAAGAAAAGGAGCATCCCTTGCCATTTGGTCCATGAGAAACCCAGATTTTTCCTCCATGTTGTTCCGTTGCCATCTTGCAAAAGGCTAGACCTAACCCGATACTGCCTGTTGTAACGCCTTCTTTTTTGAGTTTCACCTGTTCAAATTTATTGAATATGCGGTCATGAAATTTTTCATCGAGTCCAGGACCACTGTCTATGACACTTATAGTGATACATTTCCCATCGAGGCTATCTTCTGTGCGAATCAAGATCTGGCCTCCTTGGGGTGTATGACGTACAGCATTGTCTAGAAGATTAAATATGATCCTCTTAATTAGTCTTGGGTCTACAAGTAGGCGTGAGACGCTGGAGTGAAACTCGAGATTCATGGTTATCTTTTTTGTCTCCAATTGGGATGAGTAATTCTCAGCCACCTCTGCTATTAAATCTTTGAGGTTTATATACTCTCTAACAAGATCTATCTTCCCTTCTTCCATTCGGTGGATATCCAAAAGCCCCTGAATCATCTCGTTCATATAGAGGCATTGCTGACTGGCATTATTTAGATAGCTACTGATTGGAGAGGTAGGGTCTATCTTCATAAGACACATATCTATATTCATGCTGATATTGGTTAGAGGTCCTCGAAGGTCGTGGATGATCATGTGTGTTAGCCCTTCTTTTGCCTTCTCAAGCTCTTCTAGCTGCCGATTTTTTTCTTTAAGCATCTGATAGCTTTCGATCAGTTCATCAGAATATTTCTTTATGCGAAGAAGAGACTTGACCCTTATGAGGAGCTCTATCCTGTCTATAGGTTTACTCAAAAAGTCATCAGCACCTGCCTCCATGGCCTGTTGCCGGTGTATTTTATCCTGCAGGGCTGTAACCATGAGAATAGGAATCATGCGTCTTTCTTTTTGACTTTTTATACGTCTGCAAACTTCAAAGCCATCTATTTCTGGCATCATAACATCAAGTAAAATGATATCTGGAAGAGCTAAATCTATTAATTCAAGGGCCTTGGCTCCATTATCAGCTTCTACCACATTGTATCCTTCCGGAACGAGCATAGCCCGCAGTATTTTGAGATTAACAGGCTCATCATCTACTATAAGAATGTTTTTGATTTCCATGAGGGCACCCTAATATAGTTAATTTTGGTATCGGATAACTAATTGTATTAGTTGAGACAAAAGATAAATTTAAAAATCCGCAGATTTTAAGAGATACAACCTATTGTCATCGCGAGGCGGCAAAGCCGCCGTGGCGATCCCACACTCCTTTGCTTCTGTGTTGGAGATTTCTTCGCTCCGCTCGTAATGACGTAT
>JAMOUE010000241.1 GCA_027068235.1 Deltaproteobacteria bacterium
CCATGTATATAGGTTGCACAATGTTTTCGAAAAAGCCCTATTACCGGGAGTGTAAAAGAGATGACAGACAGATTACTTCTCTCTATGAGCCTTTCAATTAGGGCTAATGCCATCTAAAAAACCTCCTAGTAATAGCATTAAGGAAACGACAATGAAAATCCATTGCATTGTGGTAGATGACGAAGCTCCGGCAAGGGATGAGCTTTGTTTTCTTTTGTCAAAATATGACGATCTTGTTGTAGTAGGTGAGGCTGATACTGCCAAAAAGGCTGTTCAGATTATAAAAAAACTAGAACCACAGGTAGTATTTTTAGACATACAAATGCCAAGGCAAGATGGTTTCACTGTTGTAGAGTCCCTTCAAGGCTATGATGATATGCCGCTTTTTGTATTCGTAACCGCCTTTGACAACTATGCTGTAAAAGCCTTTGAGGCCAATGCCATAGATTATCTGCTTAAACCGGTTTCAGAAAAAAGGCTTGATCTAACCATGGAGCGCATACGAAAAACCCTAAATGTGCAGGGAAACAGCCCCAACCACATGCAAACAAACATTGAAACCATTTTAAACAATATCATACCAATGATGCGTCAAAAGGAGGGGCGGCCAAAGGTAGTTGTTGAGAAAAATGGACGGATGCACCTGTTAAGTTCAGATGAAATCGTCTTTTGCAGATATGAAAATGGGCACATAATGGTGCATACACAAGACGAAACCCTGGCTCTTCACTCCATTTCCACCATGGATAAGTTGGAACAACACTTAAGCGGCTTGCCCTTTTTCAGGGCGCATCGTTCCATCCTTGTAAACCTGGATCAAATAAAGGAATTTAGTCCCTGGTTTAATGGTAAATATTGCCTTGTTATGAAGGATGTAAATGGCACAGAACTCACAGTCAGTAAGGCAAGGGTGGCTGAGTTTAAAAGGCGCATTGGTATTTAGGGTCAGAAATGTCTATCTCATCGCTTGTTCTGATACTTATAGAAAATGTTGCCCTTCTTGTGGCAGGAGCATTTGTCCTTCTTGCAATATTTCCCCAAGGTGGCCTTGTTGATAGGGATAAAGGGCTTCTTGGAAAGGTATGGTTGATACTGTTTTTTGGAGTTTTTGGCATTTTAGGCACCTACAAAGGAAATGCAATTTTTCATTCAGTTGCAAATCTCAGGGCAATGGCAGTTATTACTGCCGGCCTTTTTGATGGCCCTATTACAGGAATTGGTGCAGGGCTTATTGCAGGACTTCACAGATTCATGATCGACCCTTGGGGTTTTAGCTCTCTTCCCTGTTCTCTTGCAACAATCACTGAAGGCGCCATAGCAGGAATGGTTCACAACAAATTTCCCTCTAAGAGCCGTGATTGGAAAACTGGTATGCTTTTGACATTCTTTGGGGAGATTATGCACATGGGATTCGTGTTGGCCATGTCAAGGCCATTTCATGAAGCAGTAGCCTTAGTAAAACTAATAGCCCTTCCCATGATCATAGCCAATACCCTTGGCACAGGACTTTTCCTACATATCATCAATTTGACTTTGGCCTACAGGGAAAAAGATCAATCTGTTCAGGCGGAAAAGATTTTTGAAATAGCGAGAAGAACAGTTGGCCATCTAAGAGATGGGCTCAACTTTAAAAGTGCCAGGGCAACTGCTGAAATCCTATACAAAAGCCTGCCTGTAGCTGCCGTTGCAATTACTGACACAAGGCACATTCTTGCCTTTGTTGGTCAGGGCTCTGATCATCATAAAGTTGGGAAAGATGTTATGACAAGGGCCACAAAGGAAGTGATTAGCACAAACAACCCTGTTTTTTTAAAGAGTAGAAAGGAGATAGGTTGCAAAGATAAAGGCTGTCCACTAGCTTCTGCCATCATAGTTCCCTTGAGAAAGGGAGAAGAGCTTGTTGGGACCTTAAAACTGTATGGCTCTAACAAATTCAGGCTCAACTCAACATTTTTTGCCATAGCAAAAGGACTTTCTGCTCTTTTATCCATTCAGCTTGAACTTGAAGACATACAGATCAAAGACAGACTTCTGGCCCATGCAAGAATACGCCACCTTCAGGCCCAGATAAATCCCCATTTCCTCTTCAACTCGCTTAATACCATTGCCTCTTTTTGCAGGACAAAGCCACAAAAGGCACGGGAGCTAATCTTAGAGCTTTCCGTTTACATGCGAAGAAATCTTGATTCAAGCAAAGGGTTCATAAGGCTATCTGAGGAACTTGAGCAAATCAGCTCATATCTTGCCATAGAAAAGGCCCGTTTTGGCCAACTGATACATGCCAAGATAGAAGTTGACCCTGAATGTATTGACTGGCCAATTCCTCCCCTAATCATCCAGCCCCTTGTGGAAAATGCAATAAAACATGGTTTAAAGCCAAAAGACGGTGGAGGAACCGTTGAACTTACTATAAAGAGGCTTGGAGCCTTCATGGAAGTTTGCGTACGGGATGATGGTGTTGGCATGGATGAGGAGACTCTTTCAAGTATTTTGTCAAGCAGTGATGAGGATCTGGAAGGTGGAGGCATAGGCCTAAGAAACTCCAATTGGCGCCTGCAACAGATATATGGGGTTTCAAGTGGCATGAAGATAAAAAGTCAGCCTGGAAAGGGCACTACAGTTTATTTTGCCATTCCAAATAAGAAAATCCAAGGGCCTTCCCAGAAGGATGAAGGTCATCAATTTCCAGCTTAGGCCATAGGACATTTCAGACCCAAAATTTGGTAGTTCAATATAAAAAATAGGCCATTGGCCTTACAGTTATTGAATCTTGCCCATCTTTTTTGTTTCCCTTAAAGAGCAACAATTTTTTGTTTTTCAAGAATAAAAGGAGGGGACAAATGGGCGTTTTCTTTCTATGTGTAGGGTTGTTAGTAGTTGGCTTTTTTACCTATGGGGTTTTTGTGGAAAAGGTATTTGGACCTGATCCCAACAGGCCAACACCGTGCATGGTTAAAGAAGATGGCGTTGATTATATTTCCATGCCTACTTGGAAGGTCTTTTTTATTCAGCTTCTTGATATTGCCGGACTTGGCCCCATATTTGGGCCAATCCTTGCCGCCTTGTATGGGCCTGTTGCCCTCGTATGGATAGTTTTAGGTGCCATATTTGCCGGTGCAGTTCATGATTATTTCAGCGGCATGCTCTCTGTAAGGGCTGGTGGAGAATCAATCCCGGAGGTGGTTGGAGACTTTATGGGAATGACAGCTCGCCAGGCAATGCGTGTTTTCTCCGTTGTGCTTTTGGTGCTTGTTGGCGTTGTCTTTATTCTTGGTCCGGCAAAACTCCTTAGTAAGCTTCTTGGAATGAATGTTCAGCTTCTTGTAGCAATGATCTTTGCCTACTACTTTCTTGCCACCATTTTGCCAATAGACAAGATCATCGGAAGGCTCTATCCGATTTTTGGAGTTCTTTTACTATTTATGACCTTTGGCATCATGGGCGGACTCATCTATCATGGATATGACATTTTGCCAAACTTAGACATTTTTACAAATACTCATCCAGGTTCTAAACCGCTTTGGCCTCTTCTTTTTATCACCCTTTCCTGTGGAGCAATTAGTGGATTTCACTCAACTCAATCTCCCCTCATGGCCAGATGTATAAGAAATGAGAAATGGGGAAGGCATGTATTTTATGGAGCAATGCTTGTTGAAGGCCTTATAGCTCTCATCTGGGCAACTGCTGGCCTTTCATTTTATCACGGCCCGGAGGCCTTGAATGCTGCCATTACTGCCGGTACTCCTGCTGGAGTAGTGAATGAAGTTGCAACTACTCTTCTTGGCAAAGTAGGTGGCCTTCTTGCCATTTTGGGAGTGGTTATCCTGCCCATTTCAAGTGGTGACACAGCCTTTAGGTCTACAAGGCTTATAATCGCTGAGACCTTTAAGCTTGATCAGGCCAAGATTGCAAAACGTCTCCTTATTGCATTACCTCTTTTTGGCATTGCCTTTCTCATTACCCAAGTAGATTTCAAGGTAATTTGGCGTTATTTTGGCTGGTCAAATCAGATGCTTTCAATGTTGGTATTGTGGAGCAGTGCCATTTATCTTGCACAAAAGGACAAATTTCACTGGATTTGTTCCATTCCTGCAACCTTTATGACGGCAGTAACTGCCTCGTTTATTCTTCAGGCCAAGATAGGTTTTGGCCTACCAGCCACTATCTCAAACCTACTTGGCGTAATCATAGCCCTTGCGGCCTTTGGCTTTTTCATGGCTTATGCAAGGCCTAAAGATATGGCTTCAAAAAAGGAGGCAGTGGAGGGAGCTTAAATCCCCTACTCCCTTAAACAAATTGCATATATTTTTTAATAGCTAAACTGAAATCTCTCTCCCCCAAGGTCGGGAATCAAGAAAGCCGGCGGTCTCTAGGCTGCCGGCCTATTTTTTTAAAAGGGATCTTAATACCTTTAGATTTTCTATATCTTCCAACATTTCCTTGCCTTTTGGAGTCTCAAGCACCATGGGATGATTCCTAAATCTCGTATCGTTAAGCAGATTCGCAAATCCACTAAGACCAATTTGACCCTTGCCTATATGCTCATGTCGGTCAATCTTTGAACCAAGTTCTTTCTTGGAGTCGTTAAGGTGAAAAAGCCGTACATTTTCAAGACCTATAATCTCATCCAGCATATCCACTGTTTCCATGTAGGCATCTTCCTCCCTGATATCGTAACCTGCAGCAAATATATGGCATGTATCAACGCACACACCAAGCCTTTGACCAAAGTCGGATCTGTCCATAATCTCGGCCAGTTCCTCAAATTTGCCACCAATACTCGTACCTTGACCAGCCACAGTCTCAAGAAGAATTCCCACCTGATTGTCATCTCCGGCAAGCCTTATTGCTGAATCAAGGTTTGTCACAATATTTGCTATTCCCTCATCGACTCCCCTGCCACCGTGACTTCCTGGATGTATCACAATCCAGGGAATCCCAAGGAGAAAACACCGCTGAAGCTCTTCTGACAGTGCCTTTACAGACCGCTTTGCAAGCTCCTCCTTCCATGTGCCAAGGTTTATAAGATAAGATGAATGAGATGCCACAAAAGGGGTACCATGCCTTAGGAGCATTTTTCTGAAGCTATCTATCTCTTCCTGACCAAGTGGCGTGGCCTTCCACTGGCGCTGATTACGGGTGAAAATCTGTAACGCTTCGCCACCAATTCTTTTCATTCGTTCAAAGGCCTTGTAAAGACCGCCTGCAACAGAAGTATGAGCCCCAAGAAATGGCATAAAATCCTTCCTTTTTATTTTTTTCATAAACTCTATTTCAGATTACATCAATCTGTCATCCAAAGGCGACGTAGCCGCCGTAGAAGATCTTCCTGCACCACCCTTGCACGCTCCTACATAGGACAAAGTGATTGCTGTCATTGCGAGAAGATGCGAATGCGCCGACGAAGCAATCTCCACTGAAGGAGCAGGGTAGTTGGAGATCGCTCACAGCTGCTGCCCTGCCTCGCAATGACAAGGAGGATTACTGGCCATTCTGGGCCTGCAATGACGGCTCATGTCATCTAAAAAAGGCTCTCAGTAATACATCTAGATCACTATTGCAATTTGCCTTGATTATATTCCCCTAAAAATTTTTCTCCATTATTCAAAAATCCCAAAATGAAACTGGATAAATTGCATTTTTTCTGACATATTAGAGCCAGGGGGAGATGAGTACGTTAACCAATTGACCTATTTTCAGAAAGGACATTCAATGGATTTCCCAGAAGTGGAGTTTGGAAGCAAGAGTTCATTAGAATCGGCCAATAACAGAATTCGTCATGCCATGAAGCTCGACACCGATCTGGCTGGGAAAATTCAAGCTGTTTCTGAGGAACTGAAAAAGACCTTTTTGAGTTTGGAGCCCTATTTTCAAAGATATACTGAAAAAATATGTAAGAAATGCCCAACTCCGTGCTGTGTCAACAGACACGGCTTCCCCGACTTTGAAGATCTAATAGTGTTCAACGCCCTTAGCCAACCGGTTATTTCCTTTGACTTCAACAAAAAAGACACGGCTCCATGCCAATTTTTAGGACGGGGTGGATGTACCCTAGAAAGGTGCGCCCGTTCTTACAGATGCACTTGGTACTTTTGCGACAAGGTATTTGAAATATTTGAGACAGAAGATAAAGAGGCATTTAAGCGTTTTGAACATCTGCTTGTGCAACTGGGACAACAAAGAATGGTGATAACAGATCTTTTTGAAAGACTATGGATACTTGAAAAGGAGTTTGAAAAGGCCAAAGGTATTCTTACAACCTATTGAGATATATTGATATAGAATATTGATATATAGACGTTTGAGTTATTGCTTTATTGTCTATTTGTATTGCAACAAGGCAAACTATAAAAGATATAAAAGTATTATGACCTTGCTTGAAAGCCAGATTCTTCAATTAGCAACACAATTTATAAATATTCCTTCCAATAGTCTTGACGAACACATTTACAAGACCCTTGGAACGGCAGGAAAGTATCTTGGCATGGATAGGGCATATCTGTGCGAATATGACCACAAAAAGCATACCATGCATAATACTCACAAGTGGTGTGCTGAAGGGGTGGATACGTGTATCTCCTTCCTCCAAAAAATCACCATGGAAGCCTACACCCAGTGGACTCAAAAACACCTTCAGGGCCAGAGTATCAATATACCTTCGGTAAAGACCCTGAAAGACTGCAATTTGAAAAGGATGCTTGAGCTGCAGGGAATACAGTCTCTCATATCAATACCTCTTATGGACAAGGAAAGATGCCTGGGATTTATAGGGTTTGACAAGATAACCAGGGAGATACACTGGAATGATGACCATCTGTCCATTGCCAAGATGATTGCAGAGATCTACACCAATGTCATAAAAAGACGAAATATAGAAAGACGCCTTATGGACAGCGAAAGGCGCTATGAAGAATTGGTGGAAGGTCTGCCAGTTGGCCTTTATAGACGCCTGCCTGGTTTTAATGGGGAATTCATTATGGTCAATACGGCCATGGCGAAGATGCTTGGCTATGACAGCAAAGAAGATCTGATAGGAGTTAGGATATCCAAATTTTACGTTGATAAGGATGAAATGAGGCAGTTCACTGCTGAAATGGCTCTAACAGGTGAAGTCAGAGAGCGAGAGGTACGTTTCTCACGGAAAAATGGGCAGATATTCTGGGGTTCTATTTCTGCCAAGCTTCACATGGATGACGCTGGCAACCCCTTATATGTGGAAGGCATGGTGCAAGACATAAGCGAGCGTAAGAGACAGGAAGAGGAAAAGGAACGGCTGCAAAACCAGCTTCAACAGGCTCAGAGGCTCGAATCCATTGGACGTCTTGCTGGCGGTATTGCCCACGACTTCAACAACCTTCTAGTGCCCATCTTGGGCTACAGTGAACTGCTTTTAGAACTGATGGATCCTAATGATGCCACAATACGCTACATAGAGCCTATTAAAGAGGCAGGAGAAAAGGCGCGGGAGATTGTCAAGCAGTTATTGGCCTTTGGAAGGAAACAGGAACTTGAGAAACGGTGTTTGAACTTGGAAGAATACTTTCCAAAGTTTCATAAGTTTTTACATCACAGCCTTCGCGATGACATTGAATTAATAGTGCGTGTATCTCCAGACACTCCCTTTGTTGAGTGTGATATACGTCAGCTGGACCAGGTCCTTCTAAACCTAGCAGTTAATGCCCAAGACGCCATGCCTACAGGGGGGCGTCTCACCATTGAAGCAAGCAAATTTGACGTAAATGGCTTTGAAGCCAAGGAAGATGCCTCTCTTATTCCTGGAAGATATGCGAAAATTACAGTTACTGACACCGGCGTTGGAATGGATAAAAAGACCCTTGAGCACATTTTTGACCCTTTTTTTACAACAAAATCTCTAGATAAAGGCACAGGATTGGGGCTGGCCATGGCCTATGGAATAATCAAGCAACATGGTGGAAACATCAAGGTGAAAAGTGAGCCTGGCAAGGGTACACGTTTTGAAATATTTCTGCCTGCAGTCCATAAAATTCACAGCCAGGATGTTAAGGGTTTTGACAAAAACAATGTCGATACTGATAAAAGAAAGATGATACTGCTTGTTGAGGACGAAGATTATGTTAGAGACTTTGTTGCCCATGCCCTTGAAAGGAGTGGTTACAGGGTTGTTAAGGCAAACGGCTATCAAGAAGCGCTCAAAAGGCTTAAAGAGATAAATTTCGAGCCAACCCTACTACTTACAGACGTTATCATGCCAGAAGTAGGAGGTGTAGAACTTTACAAAATGCTTAAGAAGGACTTTCCATCTTTAAAGGTTCTGTACATGTCTGGAAATGTCCCGGATACCGTCTCATTTGAAGAAGGAGATAAGTTTCTTCAAAAGCCCTTTTCCATTGATACATTACAAGAAACCATTAGAAACGTAATTGATGATGAGGCCCAAAGGGAAACCCAAAACAGC
>JAMOUE010000242.1 GCA_027068235.1 Deltaproteobacteria bacterium
TACCCTGTTTTCAATGCCAAGTTCTTGAATCAGGCGCTTGATAGAGGATGAAGGCGTAAATCCTGCTGCAGCCACATGAGTATTATAAGAGGTAGATTTAAGTGCTGAAACTGCCTTTAAAAGAGGCATTAGCCCTTTTCTTCTTACATCTGCTCCCACAAAGAGTAGAAGAGTAGCATCTTCAGGCAATCCAAGGCCTTTTCTAAGCTCTTTCTTTCTATGTCTGGATGGAGGTTTGAACCTGGTAAGATCTACACCGTTGTAGACAGTAAAGATTTTATCAGGGTGGATACGGTAATGCCTGACAACCTGATGCCTTACAAGATTAGAATTTGTGATTATGAATTTCGCACTCGAGATAGCTTTTTTTTCTTGCCAAAGCAGACTTGCGTGCCTTGGAAGATGCTTTCTTATGTTAAAAGGAAGCGGATGAGAAGAGTAGCCACGCTCTAGCCATTCGGCATGAAGCGGGTCGGATATCCTTAGAAAATCAGCATTTGCAATTCGCGATAGACCATAAATTAAATGGAATTTATGTCTTTTTAAGATTTTTGCCGCTGAAAAAAAATAAGACATATTCTTTAAAATGCTGCCCCGTCCAAATATAGGCACCCTTAACCACGAGATTTCTTTGTCGTGTATCTTGGAAAGCCTGCTTACAACAGTGACATCGTGTCCAAGACCTTTAAGGCCTCTGGCAACATTTTCGCAGTAGCCTTCTGCGCCGCCTAGCCCAAGGCCACATTCTCGTCTAACAATGGCTATTTTCATGAAAAAACCTATTTGTCATTACAGCTGCACGAGGCAACCTTTCCTGCCCTGCCAGGTAGATTTATGAAATTGAGATGGCATATCTTTATCTTTTCAGGAGAATCAAGGAGTCTTGTTGCAAGTTCGCCAAGGGTTGGAAACTTTGAATAAATCTTCATGGCCTGTCTCATGAATCTTCTAAAAAATGGACGAAAAAGCCCACCCTCAACCTCAGCATGAAGCGCAAGCACTGGGGCCTTTTGTCCTTTAAGCCCTTGGAGCAATGTTTCTTCCATCTGGTCTTCATCCTTGATCCCACACGCAAGAAGCTCTTCAATACATGGACCAGTTGTTGGAATCTGTAATGTCCTAAAAGTATGACCTTTGGACTTCAAAATACATGGAGGTCCCTGTCTTAGATCACTGGCATACAAAAGGCCAAGTTCATCTTGAACCCTCAGGCTTTTTTCACTTACCTGCCAGCCTGGGGCTGCCACCGCCCAAGGCCTCATACCCAGAATCTTTTTATATGCCGAGAATGAAAGGCGAAAGTGTTCTCTTATCTCCTCTTCTGACATATCATGAATATGGTCTTGCCATCTTCTGTGATCCCATGCGTGGACTATTACCTCATGGCCTTCGTCACGTATCCTCTGACATATATCTGGAAAGGCTGTTGCGATTGGCCTTGCAGGGAGAATAGTTCCTGAAAGTATGGTTCTAAGTCCATAGAGTCTAGGAGCACCAGTTGAGAGCATCTTTTTTAGAAACTTTGGGTCTCGAATAAGGCGGAATATGGCCTTACCTGAATTGTCTGGTCCAAAGGATAGACAAAAGGTTGCCTTTACACCAAAATGTGCAAGGTCTTCAAGTAAGGGGAGCACGCCATTTTTCATCCCCTCATGAGTATCAACATCAACCTTTAGACTTAAATGGTGATTGTTATCCATTGTCTACCTATCGTTTATGCCTCTTTACAAGCTTTTTCAGGGTATCCACTACTTGTTCTTGCTGTTTGGGCGTAAGTAGTGGATATAGCGGCAGTGAAAAGAGTCTATCACTATTCCACTCTGCGTTTGGCAAACTTCCTTTTTTGAAACCAAATTTCTCTTTATAAAACTGCTGCAAGTGTACTGCTGGAAAATGAAGGCCAATCCCAACCCCTTCTTCTTGTAACTCAGCTATGAATTGGTCTCGGTCTACTTTCATCCGTTTTGTATCGAGTCTTACTATAAAAAGATGCCATGCGTGATTGTGAGGATATGAAGGAGGAACAAGCGGCAAGATTTCATCAATATCTTTTAAAAGCTTCATATAATTATAGGCAAGTTCAGCCCTCGCCTTGTTAAATCTTTCAAGTTTTCTAAGTTGGTGCAGACCTAACGCTGCCTGTATATCCAGCATGTTATATTTAAAACCAGGCTCTACTACCTGGTAGTGGGGGCTGCCACCTTTTGAATAACGTTTCCATGCATCTCTTGATATACCATGGAAACGAAGCCTTTTTATTCTTTCTGCCATTTGGGGGTTGTTACAAAGGATCATGCCTCCTTCACCGGTGGTCATGTTCTTAATGGGATGGAAGGAAAACACTGCAGCCTCGCTTTTTGAACCTATGAGCGTGTCTTTATATTTGGTTCCTACAGCATGGGCGGCATCCTCTATAAGGTGCAGCCCATGTTCTTTACAAAGCTGCCAGATTTTATCCAAATCTACAGGAGCACCAGCAAAATGAACCGGCATGATGGCCTTGGTTCGGCTATTTATCTTTTTTTCAATGTCGGCAGGGTCGATCTGAAGAGTGTTCCTATCCACGTCTGCAAAGACAGGCCTGGCACCGCATAGAACAATGTTGTTTACAGTTGAAGGCCAGGTTATGGACGTTGTAATGACTTCGTCTCCATGCTCAAGGTCTAGTGTGGCGAGGCACAGGTGCAGACCGGCTGTTGCTGAGTTTACAGCTATGGCTTTCTGATGCCCGCCATGGTATTGGCGAAATTCTTCCTCGAATTTGGCAACCTTGGGCCCAGTTGTAATCCAGCCACTTTTTAGGCTTTCAACAACCTCTGCTATCTCGTCATCTTCTATGGTGGGTTTGCAAAATGGAATAAATCTGTCGTGTCCCATAATCAGGTGGCGCTCCTGGTAATCAAATATACTCCTATACAGATTACAATTATGCCAGCCCATCGTACTGGCCCTACTGGTTCACCGAAAAAGTACTTGCCGAAAAGTGCTGCTGCTATGTATCCAATGCTCAACATGGGATATGCGTAGCTTACATCAACCCTTGAAAGTACCATGAGCCAAATGACAAGGCTTACAACATAAAAGAAGATACCAGTTATCACATATGGACTAGTTGCAACCTTAAGGCCTATTGGCATTAGACTATTCAAAGAAAAATCAAATGTACCAATCTCTGTCATGCCTTTTTTAATTACTATTTGAGCTGCTGCATTTAACAAAACGCCAGCAAGTATCAAGGGAATATATTTGTTCAATGACGCCTCCTCTTTCTCAATCTGTCTGAGGTTATTCATGATAGCACATTTATTTTTGACCTGGCCCCTTTTTTGCTCATTTTAGAATGAATGTCGAATAATCGATATAGAGAAAGAGGTTATATTATGAAGAAAAACTCTTTTATTTCAATATGTTTGTTGTTTGTTCTGGTTTGGTCAATGTGGTCTTGCAACACTTGCCATGCGGAAGGAATTTCCATAGGAAACGATGCAAATTCAGCCTATCTGGATATCAATGGTTTGTGGGATTTCAAGACCTTCAACTATACGGTTACCGGCACGTGCCCTCCTGGAAATCCTACCTCTGGCACTGTATCATTTACCAATGGGGCAAACTCCAGCAGTGTCACCATGGTCTTTTTGTCAGGCATGACCTGTAATCCCCAAGAGGCATGTATCTACCGGGGTGGATATCAAAGTGAAAAGAATGTAGTTGTCTCCAACAATCTTGTTGATTCCAATGGTGGCCTTGTAACCAATTCCATTTCGATAACCTGGACATCTCCCACATCTGCGTATGGAACAGGTGCCTCTGTTTACAACTTTGCAAATGGCGTCTCTTGCACGTGGCATTATGACTTAACTCTGACAAAACATGACGCCAGCAACAAAAATGGGTGGTGGTACGATGAAAACGCCTTGGGTTCTGGGATCTCCATTGAGATCCAAGACGGAAATCTTTTTATGGGATGGTACACTTACGATCAAGTTGGTAACCCCATATGGGTTAGTGCAGCAGGGCCAGTAATTGACAATTCCTTTTCAGCCATTCTTTACAAGTGGCATGGTTGGTATCTGGAGGATAACTATTCAGTGCCAACACCTGAACCAGTAGGCACAGTGCAATTAGATCTTAGCTCTGACAACACCACCGTCTTCAACTGGACATATAATGGCATTTCTGGCAATTCCACCATGGTAAGGTTCATGGACAGCCTTGCGCCAGGGGAAAGGGATCCACGTAACATCCATGGTTGGTGGTACTGTCCAGGGATGGAGGGAATGGGCCTATTTATGGAAGCACAGGCAGATATAATGTTTTTAACCTGGTATAACTATGATCTTTTTGGTGGCCCTCTTTGGTGGACTGCCTCAGAAACATTCCGACCAGATGATACGACCTTTGTTTCGGTGTTGAAAGAGTGGCATAATGGTCAGTGTCCAGGTTGTGAATATAGGTTGCCAACGGCTTTTGACAAAGAGACGGTTGTTATAGAGTTCCAATCTGATTCTACTGCCACGCTTATATGGAAGGGCAGGCTATTTCATATTAAAAGGTTTGTTTTTTAGTACTTTGTATTTTTTGTAGGATTGTTGGTTGAAGTTGGGCCCTTTCCCTATTAAAAAGAAAGGACCCGAGTGGTATGTGTGGGGTAAAAAATTATGTTTTTTACTTATGGTTACCTCTAAAAACAGCTATCTTTAGTTTTTAGGGGTAACTTTTTGATGTAGCAACTAGCTTCTCAGCCTTTTTTTGCTCCTTCTTTTCTCTAGTGGCCTTATCTTGAACCTTTTGGGGTTTAACTTCCTCTATCCTTTGCCCACTAAGCCCTAGTGGATCACCTACTCCTCATGAAAAGCCTTTAGCTGGGAGAAAAGTTATAGAGACAACTAATAAGAGCCAGCATAAAGTGTTTATAGCCATTAAATCCCTCCCTTAACCTATTTGATAAAGACTATTCATTATCCGTGCCAGAAAGATTGTGTTAACTTGTTGAAAAGTGGGGAAAATGATGGTTGTTAATATCTTTTGTGATAGTTTGTCTTTTCTATGACAAAATTATACGGAAAGTGTGACGAAAATTGTCGATATTAATGGAAGAATAAAAAAAGAGGGAAGTTATGCCAAGGAAAGTGATACAACTGGCATATGAGAGCAAAAGAGTTGAAGAGTGTCCATTCCTTGATAGATCTTCTGGCATTTGAGCACCTATAGACGTGACAGTTTGTGTCACTGAAAATTTATTTCATACTTGGAAGAGGTAGAAAAGGCATCTTTTACAAGGGGAGACAGTGCTATTCATTTCATTAGAAGGATTGGGCTTGACATAGATGAACACTCTTTTTATGTTTCTGGCACTGTTTAGCCAAGCGGTCCCATCGTCTAGCGGTCTAGGACGCCGGCCTCTCACGCCGGAAACAGGGGTTCGAGTCCCCTTGGGACCGCCAACATTATAATTACACATTAAAAGGCGCCTAAGTAGGCGCCTTTTTTCATTTTGCAGGAGTTTGTACTCATGGGCTATAAAAGCCTTACTGAATGTTTAAAGGATCTTGAACGTAATGGTCATCTGGTGCGAGTGGCAGACGAGGTGTCACCAGAGCTAGAGATGGCTGAGATACAAAGGCGCGCTTACGCAGCCAAGGCGCCTGCCATCCTTTTCGAAAATGTAAAGGGTAGTCCATTTCAAGCCGTTTGTAACCTTTTTGGCACAATAGAAAGGTGTCGTTTCATCTTTAGAGACACACTTGAAACGGTAAAGCTGCTGATGAAATTGAAGGCCGATCCTTTTACAGCCATGAAAGGGTTACAGAATATGGCCAAGCTTCCAGCAGTGGCACTGCTTGGCCTTCATGCATTGCCCAAAAAGGTAGCAACAGCTCCAGTGCTCCATGGAGAAACCAGGCTTTCGCAGTTACCCCAAATCAAAAGCTGGCCAAAGGACGGAGGAGCCTTTATTACCCTTCCTCAGGTCTATTCTGAAGACCCATACCGTGGAGATGTAATGCGCTCTAATCTAGGAATGTACCGGGTGCAGATATCTGGCAACGAGTATAAAAGGGATTATGAGGCAGGATTGCACTATCAGATACACAGGGGAATTGGAGTCCATCATGCAAAGGCCCTTGAAAAAGGCGAATCGCTAAGGGTAAGTATCTTTGTGGGTGGGCCTCCTGCACATACATTGGCAGCAGTAATGCCTTTGCCAGAGGGACTTTCTGAGCTGATGTTTGCTGGAATGCTTGCTAAAAGAAGGTTTCGCTACTTGAAAAGGGACGGATACGTTATCTCGGCTGATGCGGACTTTTGCATTACAGGTACGGTCCCAAATGCCAAGACCTTGCCAGAAGGGCCCTTTGGAGATCATCTGGGGTATTATAGCCTGGTCCATCCCTTTCCATATCTGCAGGTAGAGAAGGTATGGTGCAAGAAGGATGCTGTATGGCCCTTTACTGTTGTTGGCAGGCCTCCCCAAGAAGATACTGTCTTTGGAAAACTCATACATGAGATTACAGCCCCGGTGGTGCCGGTTGAGATTCCAGGCCTGAAGGCCATTCATGCAGTGGACGAGGCTGGTGTGCATCCATTGCTGCTTGCAATAGGCAGCGAAAGATACGTCCCCTACAGGGAAAGGGAACCAATGGAGCTTCTTACCATAGCCAATGCACTTTTGGGCTTTGGTCAGTGTTCCCTTGCAAAGTATCTGTTTATTGCTGCGTTGGAAGACGATCCTAGGCTTGATGTGAATGATGTGGAAGCCTTTTTTATACACATGCTTGAAAGGGTGGACTGGACAAGAGATATACATTTTTATACCAAGACGACCATTGATACCCTAGATTATAGTGGCTGTGGACTAAATAGAGGTTCTAAAGCAGTTATTGCAGCAGCAGGAGAAAAGAGGCGTACTTTGGCTGCTGAAATACCAAAGGATTTGACCTTGCCTCATGGCTACAAGAATGCGGCCATTGTAATGCCAGGAGTTATGGCTGTTTCAGGGCCAAAATTTTCCTCTTATGAGCAGGAAACAAGGCTGATTAAGGAATTTGAAAATATGATAGAGACCTCTGTTTCCGCCTCTAAGATTCCGCTGGTGGTTTTGGTTGATGATGCTTCTTTTGTTGCAAGAAGCCTTTCAAATTTCCTATGGGTTACCTTTACTAGATCAAATCCTTCACACGATATCTATGGAGCTGGCAGCTTTATAGAGTTCAAACACTGGGGATGCACTGGAAGCCTAATAATAGATGCAAGGTTAAAGCCTCACCATGCTCCACCTTTGGAAGAGGATCCAGCAGTTACAAAGCGGGTTGACAAACTTGCAGCGAAAGGGGGGCCATTACATGGGGTCATCTAGTGGTGATTTGGGTGAATGCTCTTTAAAATTAGGAGTTTAACAAAATACGAAGTTTTCGAGAAGGCCTTTAAAGGAGATGTGTGATGACAAGATATAGCTTTATAAAATGCGTGGTCATCCTGTTAGTGTTTTTTCTTTGCCACTTAGCAGAGGCGCAAAATGATATCTCTGGCAAATTGGTGGTCTTTCATGCAGGAAGTCTTAGTGTACCTTTTGCAAAGATAGAAAGGGCTTTTGAAAAAAGGTATCCAAAAGTTGATGTTCAACGTGAGGCAGGTGGTAGCACCAAGATGGCTCGGCTTATAAGGGATGTTGGAAAACCGGCAGATATAATGGCAGCTGCAGATTATACGGTGATTGATGATTTACTTATACCAAAATTTGCAGATTGGGAAATACGCTTTGCCTCAAATCAGTTGGTGCTTTGTTATACAGACAAGAGTCGTTATGCAGATATAATAAATAGCGAGAACTGGTATGAGATCCTCCAAAAGAGGGATGTTGTGTGGGGGCAGGCAGATCCCAACCTCGATCCATGCGGATACAGGACCTTGATGGTGATGCAGCTTGCTGAGAAGTTTTACAAGAAACCAGGACTCTATGAAAGGCTTTTGGAATCTAGAAAGGCATCAGCCATTAGGCCAAAGTCTGTGGAACTCATATCCCTGCTAAAGACTGGCAACCTTGATTATGCCTGGGAGTATTTGTCTGTGGCAGTACAACATGGGTTAAAATATGTTAAGCTCCCCGATGAAATCAACCTTGGAAACAGCAAGTATGATGATTTTTACAGGCAGGCCAAGGTAAGAGTAACAGGAAAACGACCTGGAACATGGACGGTGAAAAGGGGAAAATCCTGCACTTATGGAGTGACACTGATTAAAAACAGTGCCAACATAGATGCAGCAAAGGCCTTTCTTGAATATCTGCTTGATCCAGAAGGGGGACTTAAGATTTTAAAAGAAAGTGGTCAACCTCCAATAGTGCCGTGTGTAACTGGTTCATACGAGATGTTTAAGCTTATCCCTAAAGAGCTTAGGAGGTTTGTCGCACAGCCTTAGGAGGGTTTGCTATTAGC
>JAMOUE010000243.1 GCA_027068235.1 Deltaproteobacteria bacterium
GTGTTGGATGGCAACATAGATAGATTTGTGGAGGCATATCTGCAGGAAGAGGCAGCTAGACGTACTGCGGCCAAGCATTAATTGATTTGGGCTAATACGTTTGATTCTAGTCTTGAAATCGTATTTCTCCGCTATCTACGGTAAATATTTCTCCAAGAGATTCAAGAATAAGGGCACCACTATATGTGATTCCACGTGAAACGCAGGGTGTGCCCTTTTCCTTCTCAAGGTCTCTTCCAAAGACCACCCTTCTGCCATTAAGTTTAGACAGTGTTTCATAAAGGGATATGATGGGATTTGTTTTTGCATCAAAAGCCAGCCCGTTTCTAAGACATTGACCTTCCCACTCATGGAGTATACAGACGTTGAGAATTGTTCTTGCAATCAAATCCGTTCCTATTTGCCAGATAGGCCACTTTTTACCCGATTCTAGATGTAGAGATGTGGAGATTTTACGTATATCCCTTGGAAATGAAGAGTTGTTTATATTCATTCCAATGCCAATAAGGATATATTCCTCACCTGTTTGTTGGGCAAATACACTTTGCATTAGGATGCCACAGACCTTTTTACCTGAAATGAGCACGTCATTAACCCATCTTATCTCTGAATCAAATCCTAGATGATGTAAGGTTTGACATGCAGAAAGACCTGCTGAGATAGAGTAAAGGTTGCGATTTTCACGAAGAAGCTGTGGAAATAGGCTAATGCACAGGTATAGGCCTCCTTCTGGTGACCACCATTTGCGTTTCATTCTGCCCCTAGCCTCTACTAGAGAACGTGCCCACCAACATGCACAAGAGTAATGGGATTGCCCGCGTTTTGCCTCTTCTAAAATTGCCTTTTCTGCAAGGGGCATTAGCCTGTATGTGGAGTTCAAAATCTCTATCTTTTCTGGAAGACCTTTTGCCCTTGCTATAATATTTTTAGTAGATTCGCTATCTAAAGGGAGATTTCCAGCAAGTGATTCTATAGCTGATTTTATCTTGGATTTGGCAATTTCTTCAGTGAGTAGCATATTGAAAAAACGGTTTAGTGTGAGGATGTCATTTCCATTACTATACAAGGTAGCCTTGATATATTGGACACCATAAATGCAGTGATTAAATTAAACCAATAAGAGCAGGCATGTCACCACGCCTCAATTAGTTAAAAGGAGCAGTTGCCATGATAATCAGACAACCAGCTGTGGCCAATCAGTTTTATACAGGAGATCCATTGGCACTAAGAAGGGAAATAGCCCAGTACATACCCACTACTGTCCATGCCCATCCAGCCAAGGCAGCAGTTTGCCCCCATGCAGGCTACATGTATTCAGGGCATGTTGCCGGGGCGGTTTATAGTCTTATCAAAGTGCCAGAACATGTTGTCATACTTGGTCCAAATCATACAGGTTACGGTTCATATGCAGAGATAATGACTGAAGGTATATGGCAGATGCCAATGGGTGATGTGCCAATATCATCCTCTTTAGCCCGGCTGATACTTGCTAAGACAGATCATTTGACCGATGGTTATCAGGCCCATCTGTATGAACATTCCTTAGAGGTTCAGGTGCCTTTCCTGCAGTATTTACAGCCAGAGTTGAAGATTGTACCGATTTGTTTAGGGCCTATAGAGCTTAGTGCCTGTCTTGATATTGGTAGGGCCTTGGCTGAGGCAGTACAAGATTTCGATTATCCTGTGCTCATTGTAGCCAGTACAGACATGAGCCACTATGTGTCTGCTGAAGTGGCGCAAAAACTAGATGGTTTGGCCATAAAAGAGGTGCTTCGTCTTAATCCAGAGGGCCTTTACAATGTTGTAAAGCAGTATGGCATAACCATGTGTGGTTATATCCCAACTACTATAACCCTTGAAGCATGTAGGTTGCTTGGAGCTAAAGAGGCAGAGCTTGTAAAATATGCCACTTCTGGAGACATTAACGGCGACTACTCCAGGGTGGTTGGTTATGCAGGGTTTGTAATTAGATAGAAGATGGCTTGAAGGGCTTGGAAGGACCCTTTGGACATACGAGATCAGAGACGGCAGACTTGGTCCAAACTACCTTGTATATACCCGGCTACGGCCCGGTAACCTTCGTGAACCGCCTAGTGCGGCCCCGCATGCTAGGTGGTGTGGGGAGGGCGGGAGAAAAAA
>JAMOUE010000244.1 GCA_027068235.1 Deltaproteobacteria bacterium
GCAGGATTTAGCCCAACTTTGTGTTGTCAAATTGCAAAGTTCTATAATATCAAATAGTTGTAAGGGCGGCGCAGTTCGTTATGGCACTACCTCTGTGATTTTGTGTCAAAAAATTGTTTTAACCGTGCGGCCAGGATAACTTTTTATCTCCAGAGCTGTGTATATCTTCTGCTGTTCCACTTCTGGGCGCGTGCTTTTTCTGATATGGACAGTCTGTTCCTTTTTACACTGCATGGTCACTGTTACCCGGCATTGAGTTGAGAGAATTTTCCGGATTCCTGACCAACTGCTGTGAATCCCGGCCTGCTTCAATCTGAACCGGACAGAATGAACCAGATGATATGCCAGAACTGTAATAAACAGATGACCTGAAATTCTTTTGCCGGTTTGATGATGAATCGGACGTAAGCCAAGTTCCGACTTCAGAGAACGAAACACAGCTTCAAGCTCTGTCAACATGGTATAGGTGTTCCACAGCCTGGTTTCATCCCAGTCGCACTGGCTTGTACGAAGGCAATATACTCCAGGATAGGTATCTGTTGTGTCTGATGCGGGTTGCCGTTTCCAGGTTATTTTGATGGCATTGCCGCTTTGATCATCCTTTTCAACGGAAATGGTGTACTGTCGGGACACTCTGGAATATTTTTCCCTCAACCGACCAATCTTGACCATAACCTTGTCATATTTTTTCAGGCATCGTTTCTTCGTAAGCCCCGAGGCAAGCTTTTGCAGTTCCTCTTCAAAACGACGAACAAATCGATCCATTATGGCCTGATCCTTTTGTTCCCGCCTGGTAGAGTGGCAATATAAAAGAACTTCTTTGCTTGCTTCATCCACAACTTTTTGCGCTCGGACCGTGTACTCATTATCCTGTTTGACAATAACAGCACCATCCTCGTCAAATTCTCGATGTTTTTTTCTGCTGACCACAAGATATGGGTACTGGTGCTTCTGTAACCAGGCAATATTATCTTCCGTGGCAATCCCTGCATCCATAACCACAGTGGGCTTTTGACCACTGTAATTTTCACCACCTTTTTCCAGCTCATGGAGCATTTCAGAGAGTGTTTTTGACTCACTTACATTGCCCTCATATACATGGCTGCGACGGGGAAATCCACTGGAATCAAGTACCAGGCCAAGGGTAACCAAGGGGCAGTCTGACCGCTTTTCCTTGGAACGTCCATGGATGGCACACCCATTACCTTTACTTTGACCCTCGAAGTACGTATTGGTCAAATCATATAAAGTGATGGTCTCCTGCAACTTAAAAAGATCGTGTTCTCGCTCATATAAATACTTCTCAAGAGCTGCTTTATTGGCAAAAAGCTGATCGGATACCTTGTAGAGGCCATGCAAACTGAGCTTATTGTAATCATAATCAATCAGCTCTCCCAAGGCTGATCGTTCCTGAAGCCAACCATGTGTTGCCAGTTCACTACCTGGTTCACAAGCCCTGCCGACGATTGTACCAATGGCTGCTGATAGCTGGGGACCATTAAAACCAAGTTCTCTCAGCTTGTTATCAAGCCCGAGAAAGCGAAAGGCTTCCAGGGCAACATGCTCTTTGCCAACACTGCGGGGCTTGCTCATCTCAACCGTGTTGAGATCAACTTCTCGGTAGTTGACATCTTCACAATCGCTTACATCCTGTTGCGACACTATAATTCTCGAGGCATATCCCTGAGCTAATCTCTCGATTTCACAGTCAATCTCAAACAGAGAGCTCTGCCCGGCAAGGATCTCGCTGATTCGTTTTGTCAGGTCTGGCCACTGTTCTCTAGGCAAAGAGAAATCAACACCCAGATTGAGTAACGTATACTGACGAACACCTTTTTGAGTTCTTTTGGATTCGACGATACGATAGGTATAATATTGACCGCCATCTTTCCTGCTTTTTATTGCTGTTCTTCGAATATACATGAAGATCAACGTGGCATAAAAAGCGCATCCCGTCAATCTCTATTTGCTTTTTATGGCACTACAAAATTCCCGAAAAGTATATCTTCCTATAATTCCGTTGTTCTAATTTTTAAGGCTTACGTAAAAGCATCGTTACAGAGAAGTTTGAGAATAGTTCGCAAAAAGTTGGGCTAACCCGCATCCCGGCGAGCCGGGACAACAAAGGGGATGAAAGC
>JAMOUE010000245.1 GCA_027068235.1 Deltaproteobacteria bacterium
CTTGATAGGAAGAAGCAGGAAGCCTTGTCTAAGGGAGTTGATGTGATTGATCTAGGGATTGGTGATCCAGATCTTCCAACTCCTGATTTTATAGTTGAACGTATGATAGAGGCAGTAAAAAAGCCTTCCAATCATAGGTATCCTTCATCTGAAGGGAGTCTCGCCTTCAGAACTGCAGCTGCCAAGTGGTGCGAAAAAAGGTTTGGCCTTAATCTTGATCCTGCTTCTCAAATATGCTGCGTTATCGGTTCCAAAGAGGCAATCGCACATTTCCCTCTTGCATTTGTGGAAGAGGAAAGTGTTGTTCTAGTGCCAACCCCTGGTTATCCGGTTTATCACATAGGTACCCTTTTCTGTGGTGGAGATACTTATTACATGCCACTTGTGGAAGAAAATGATTTTTTGCCTGATCTTTCTGCAATACCTGGAGATGTGGCAGAAAAGGCCAAGATTATGTGGCTCAACTATCCCAACAATCCAACGGCAGCTTGTGCCACCAAGGATTTCTTTGCCCAAGTGGTCGATTTTGCAAAAACCAACAATATTATTGTATGTCACGATGCTGCCTACAGTGAGATGACCTATGACGGTTACATTGCACCAAGTTTTTTAGAGACTCCAGGGGCAATGGATGTTGGCCTTGAGTTTCATTCTTTATCCAAGACCTTTAACATGACAGGTTGGAGGATTGGTTTTGCCATAGGTAATCCAGAACTTGTTGCCGCCTTGAAAAAGGTAAAATCTAATGTTGATTCAGGGCAGTTTGAGGCTGTTCAAGAGGCAGGTATTGCTGCCCTAGAGAGTGACCAGTCCTTTGTGGAAGAAATGAGAAAGATCTATACACAAAGGCGTGATACATTGGTTGATGGGCTTCTTGAGCTTGGTTTGAATGCAAATAGGCCAAAGGCAACATTTTACGTGTGGTTCAAGGTGCCTGATGGTGAAAGTTCAAGCTCATTTTGTGCCAAGTTGTTAGAGACGGCAGGCATTGTGTGTACGCCAGGTAATGGTTTTGGCGATCCAGGAGAAGGATATGCACGAATGGCACTAACTGTAGATACAGGTCGACTCGAGGAGGTATTGGAACGGCTGCGTAGCGTACTTTAATGAAAGTATCTAGTGAGGGCAAAAGGGCCTTTGTTGCCGTTGGTTCAAATCTTGGCGATAAGGTGGCCAACTGCAGGAAAGCTATTTTTTTGGTCTCACGTCATGAAGGGGTGTTGTTCAAACGGTGTTCAGGGTTTTATGAAACGCCTCCCGTTGGAATCTCCTCAAATAATTGGTTCATAAATGCGGTGTTTGAGGTTCAAACAACCTATTCGCCATTGGATTTTTTGGAGATGCTTCTTCAGGTAGAAAGGCAAATGGGAAGAGATAGGGCTGCAGGGCCAGATCGTATCATAGACCTTGATTTGCTGGATGTGGAAGGAGTTTCAAGGCAGCCAGACGCTGTAAGCAATCTTGAACTGCCACATCCACGTTTTGCCGAAAGGGACTTTGTACTTGTTCCATGGGCTGAGATTGCTCCAGATGTGGTTCCTGCGGGCTATACGGCAACTGTAGGTCAACTACTTCATAGATTACACATTGATTCCTCATCAATTAAAAAGGTGGAGGACTTCTAATTGCACCGTCTGATTCTTTTTTTCTTAATCCTTTTTATCGTTTATCATCTTTTTAAAAGATATGTGCGCAGTCTTTTTGGGTTTCGAACCAAACCCCATGATAAGAGGCCTACGCCAATAACCGATGAACTTGTAAAGGACCCTGTCTGTGGTACCTATGTGCCTAAGAGAGAGGCCATTGTTTATGGTAAAATGGGTAAACTTTATTATTTTTGTTCTAAGAAATGTCTGGAAGAATTCAAGAAGTCTGGACATCAAAATGACAGGGCTTGACTTACAGACTCTATGTGCTTAACTTCTATGTGGTAATGGCAACTAGCCTTCTCACCTTGTTGGAACCACGGGGGCGACACGGTTTCGACGAGGGTATGGAAGCTCAAGTTGCGTGCCGGGGTCCGCGACCTCGTTAAAAACGCGGAAAAAACACAAACGCCGACTCTGAATACGAGTACGCACTGGCTGCATAGTCAGCCACGTCCTGCAGGCCCTGCCTGTTGGACCTGTAGGGCGC
>JAMOUE010000246.1 GCA_027068235.1 Deltaproteobacteria bacterium
AAACATGCTTTTTTCTGGACAGGGCCTCTTTTATAAATCTGGCATGCATGGCAGGCGGCGTGGACACATCTACAAAATCTATAGGCTCTTTTTTAAGCAACTCTTCTGCCGATGTGTAAAACCTGCTTCCATCTAGAAGCCTCTTGTTCAGATCCTTTCTTTCAAG
The DNA here is from genome assembly GCA_027068235.1 of Deltaproteobacteria bacterium. Classification (GTDB taxonomy): domain Bacteria; phylum Desulfobacterota; class Dissulfuribacteria; order Dissulfuribacterales; family QOAL01; genus JAADCZ01. The sequence continues at coordinate 167 of JAMOUE010000246.1, forward strand.
ACAACTGTCGCACACGGCACAGATCTCAACATCCTTACACTCTTTATATGCAGGCACATGGCCGTTTGCAGCTATATGGCCAAAACCTATAATTGCTCCTTTAAGTGCCATACCGATCCACCACACCTAACTTAATATACTACTCTAAGGCCTTAAGTGCCGAACAGAATATCTCGCAGCCTTCAAGGGCATCTTCCTCGCTGATAACAAGGGGCGGATTTATACGAACATTGTGTGAGTAACACATGGAGATAAGTCCCCTGTCTAGGCACTCATGAAATAGCCTTCTTGTAAGTTCCTTGTTTAAGGGCTCTTTCGTCTTTTTGTCTTTTACTAACTCAACGCCTATCATAAGCCCCTGCCCTCTAACATCCCCAACAAAAGGACTCTCCTCCTTAAGTTCAAGGAACCGTTTCATCATTGCCGCACCAACCTTACGGGCGTTCTCTACAAGGTTCTCATTCTTTATAACCTCTAGAACCGCTCTGCCTGCCGCAGCAGCCATCGGATTACCTCCATAACTTGACGAGCTGCCACTTGGGTTACCAAAGGGCTTGGCCTTGGCCATCTCCATAGAACTTACGATTGCGCTCAATGGGAAACCACTTCCAATTCCCTTTCCAAGTGTCATGACATCTGGAACGATTCCATCCCTTTCAACACCCCACATGCGCCCTGTTCTGCCAAAACCGGTAATCATCTCATCTGCTATCAAAAGGGCATCAAACTCTTTGGCAAGTTCCTGAACCGCCTTGATATACCCTGGAGGAGGAACAACATTCCCTGCCGTTCCCTGAATAGGCTCCACAAGTATGGCTGCAATGTTCTGGGTTGTCTGACGCCTGATCCCTTCCCTAAAAAGCTCCAAACAGCCAAAGCCACACTCTGGATAACTAAGCCCCAAGCTGCATCTGTAGCAATAGGCATATGGACCTGGCAAATAAAGGCCTGGCATCATTGGCCCAAGCCCAACCTTGAAACTGGTGTCTCCAAGAAGCCCAAGGACCCCACCGGTCTTACCATGAAAGCCACCCCAAAAGGCGCAAAACTCGTACTTATGAGTCACGGATTTTGCAAGCCTCAAAGCTGCCTCTACAGCCTCGGCGCCACCAGAGTACATCTGCACAGCATCAAGGCCAGTTGGAGTCTCAGAAGTGAGTAAACGCAAAAACTCAACACGATTCTCGCTTGAAAAACTGCCATAATTGGCCCTGGCTATCTGGTCACAAAGAACCTTTACATAATGGGGATGAGCATGCCCAAGGCTACCAACACCGATACCTGCTGTAAAATCGATATATCTATTGCCATCTACGTCCTCTACCCAGACTCCCTTTGCCTCCTTCACCACTATGCGTGAAAATAGCCCTATGGACTGGAGCCCAGGAGCCATAAAGTTTGACTCTTCCTCAAACAACTCTAGAGACTTGGGGCCTGGGACCTTAAATTTGCTAAAATCAATAGACACGGCCTTGTCTCCTTTAACTAGGTGATCGCACTGCATGTCCCAGTAGCTTGGACCTCTGGAGACATTGAAGTTTTGCAATTTTTGGTAAGCATCTTGTCAAATAGTAGAGAGGATATTGCCTCTGAGGCCTCGAGACGGAACAGGGCAAAACTTGGCCATGCGTTTACATCTATAACAAATACCCTGCCTTCTGGCGTGACGATTGCGTCTCCGCCAAATATTTCCAATCCAAGAAGCTGCCCTGCAAGTTGACACTTAGAAAAAAGTTCCTGGTGGGAAAAATGATATTCCCTGAGATCTTGATCCTTGTGATAGAACCACTTGAACCAGTATTGTCTTTCATTGTCAAAATCCGTTACCGAATAAAACTTGATTATATCACCTGGTATATGCTCCTGCACAACCACCTTGTCTATTCCCCGCTTCCAAAAACCTTGAAGCAACTCCTGGGCAGCAGCCGCGTCACGTGCAAATATCACATCTTCATCCTCGATTGCA
>JAMOUE010000247.1 GCA_027068235.1 Deltaproteobacteria bacterium
ACTCTACTTCAATATAGTAAAGATAGTTGCAGAAGAGATAGGGTGTGAGAATGTGTCTCTTTTGCTCTATAGGCCCGATAAGGAGATATTAGAGTTAGCTGCCGCTATTGGTATTAGTCAGTTGGGAAAGGGAAAGGTAAAGGAGCTTGACCGCAAATTCAATAAAGGTCTCTTTTTTAAAGAAGGAAAAAGTATCGCCTGGGAAGTCTTTGATTCCCAGCAGCCTGTTTTTATAAATGATAGTTCTGAGATAGAGATTCCCCAGGTTGATAACGCAAAACAGATTCCAAAATCCTTGGCATGTCTTCCAGTATCTTCTAAGGGTATCCTTAATTTAAGTTCGTCAGAAAGGAAAGAGTTTACCAACAGCCTTAAAAGAAATCTGATTATCATCGCTCAGGTTATAGCGCATCTGATTCATGATTACAAAGAAAGAGATGTCCTTTCAAAGGGCCATTTTTATATCCAGAACATAGTAGAAAGTAATAATAGGACAAAAGAGGCTATCTCTGATGATGGTATGCCCATTGACTATCTGATGGCAGCAATGGAAAACGCGCCACAAGGGATATGTCTCTTGGGGCCAGATGGGCAAATCATTCACGCAAATGAGTCGGTTTGTAAGTTGCTTCAAAGTGATGAGGAGTTTTTAAAGGAGAAGGGACTTGGCCGTTTTTTTGTGGATGCATCCGTGTTCCTTGATTTTACAAAAACTGTAAGGGGAGACACCTTCAAAAAGATTTCCCAGGTTAGGCTAATAAGGCCAGATGGTACAACATTGCTTGCTGATTTTTTTTATCATCCAGTAAAGGCAAAAAGTGGACAAAAGAAAGGCGGCATCGTTTTTGTCCATGATCTATCTGATCATCTCCACGATTCAGAACAGCGTATAAGAGAAGAAAAGCTCAGGGCACTTGGTTCAATGGCAGCAGGTATTGCTCATGATTTTAATAACCTACTTATGGCTATTCTTGGTAATGTGGAGCTTTTGCAAATGGAGTTACAAGGCACAAAGTACGAAGAGCGACTAAAGAATATTGAGGCAAGCGTCAATGAGGGTGCTAAAACCATAAATCGCATACAGACCTTTGTAAAAGGGCGATATGGTAAGAATACACCTGTTGAAAAGCCAATAGAAATAGCAGGAATTATAGAAGAGGCAGTTCAGTTTACTAGGCCGCTATGGAAGGACGAATGCGAGAAAAAGGGGATATATATTACAGTAGAGACCAATCTGGACAGGAAGCTTACTGCCAATATAGTTGCTTACGAGTTGAGAGAGGTATTAATCAATCTCATTATAAATGCCATAGATGCTATGCCCTCTGGAGGTAAGATTATCATAAAATCTTACAAAAAAGGGCAAAACGCTATTATCGAGGTTCGCGATACTGGTACGGGCATGGATGAAGATGTGTTGCCCCATATATTTGATCCCTATTTTTCTACAAAGCAAACAGGGAGTTCTGGTCTTGGCCTAAGTATTGTTTATGGTCTTGTGTCCAATGTTGGTGGAAAAATAGACGTAGAGTCTGAAAAAGGTTGTGGAAGCACATTTATAATATCCTTACCATCCTCAGATGGTAAGAAGAGTGAGAAGAAGAGCAAAGAAGCTCGCCAAGAAGTCACTAGCCATAAACTTAAGATAATGGTGATAGATGATGAGCCTCAGATAGTGGAGCTAATAGGGTTAATGCTTGGTAGCATTGGACATGAAGTTACAGGGTGTGCTGACCCTAATGAAGCCCTTAAAAAGATAAAGGAAGAGCACTTTGATATGGTGCTAACAGATCTTGGAATGCCAGGTGTTAGTGGCTGGGAGATAGCCTCTGCAATTCGCACTACCTCTCCAGATACTTTTGTGGTTATGATGACTGGATGGGGTGCTTCATTTAAAGAAGACGAGTTGAAGGAAAAAGGTATCGATGCCCTTCTCACAAAGCCCTTCAGATTGAACGATATCTTAAAGGTAATTTCTAAGCTTACTTAGAAAACCTAGTAAATTTTCTTTTCTTCATTACGTTTTCAAAGAAAAACCTAGAAAAAAGAAAAGCCCTCTGGCTAACCCCTTTTATTCTACAAATTTTATGTCTTTTAAAGAGAGGCTCCCAGCAGGGCTTATGAAAAGGATTCTACTTTTTACCTTCTTTTCTTGCTAGTTTGGCACCGTTTTCCAGATTTTGCCAAAGTTGGTAAAGTAAATCCTTTAGCTGTTCTATTTCAGCCTCACTAAGTCCCTTTACTGCTATATCGTGGACTTCACTTCCCTTTTGCATGAGTACGTCTTGTAGCTGACGGCCTTTGGGGGTAAGAAATATGTGAAATGCACGTCTGTCAGAAGGGACTCTGCGCCTTTCGATTAGATCTGCTTCCTCAAGTCTGTCTAGCGTTCGAACTAGTGTGGGACTTTCAATATAAAGACGTTGTGCTAGTTGTGTTTGAGTAAGGCCTTCTTCTTCAAAGAGCTTGGTTAAGACACAAAACTGAGCACCAGTCAAATTGAAATCTTCAAGTTTGTAATCCAGCAGCTTGAGAAAAGCCTTTACCAAACGGTTAGCTATAAATCCCAGACAATTGTCAACGCTGAACGAGAATTGAGATGCCTCTGTTTTCTTGTTCATCTTTTTCTCCTATCTATGCTATTAGCAAATTTTATAATTTCCTTTACTACCTCTTCGGCAGAAAGGTTGCTGGAGTCAAGCGTTATAGAATCTTCTGCCGGTTTAAGTGGAGCGATCGCTCTTTCTGTATCTGCTTTATCACGTTTTTTGATTTGGTGCAATATAATATCGAGTGAAATTATATCGCCTTTTTTGTATAACTCTTTTTTCCGTCTTTTAGCTCTCTCCTCTGGAGAGGCCGTTAGAAAGAGCTTTAAGTCCGCATTTGGGAAGACTACGGTGCCCATGTCCCTGCCTTCTGCAACAAGATCAGAGTTTTCTCCAATGCTTCTTTGAATAGAAGTTAGTTTTTTTCTAACAGAAGGTATTCTAGAAATATCTGATGCGGCAAGGTCTATTTCTGGCGTTCTAATCTTATCAGAAACATCCTCACCGTTTAAAAAAATACGCCCATTTTTAAATTTTATGTTTAAATCTTTTAAGTGCGAGGAAATCAGCTCTTCGTTATCAAGAGGTATGCCCTTTTGTAACATAAATAGTGCACAGGCACGATACATAGCTCCTGTGTCGAGATATAAAAATCCCAAGCGTTTTGCTACTTCTCTGCTAACAGTACTTTTTCCAGCACCTGCCGGGCCATCAATAGTAATAATCACCTCTTTAAGCTCCCGTTTAGGCAAAAAAATTCAGCGGAGCAAGAATATACAACTTTTTCAAACAGACTCAAGACAAAAAGGTTTACTAGAGTAAGGCATTCTAGCAACTTGTCACTTGATTTGATGATATTTAGCAGTATGTAAATAATACTTTTGTTAATGGAAGCACTTTTTACTTGTTTAGCTGGAGCTCTTATTTTTCAGTTTTCATAAAGCTAAGTACCATTTTTTATGAAAAAACTATTTTGTATTTGTGGAGCATGAAAAAATAATAAAAATATGTTTGTCTCTAATGAAGTTGCAAAACAGCCTTGAGAGCTCAGGGAAAATGGGCTAAGACATGGATCACAAAGAAAAAACGAGACAAAACAAACAGGTGAAGACCTATGGATTATAAAGATACTTTGAATCTTCCTAAAACCAAGTTTCCAATGAAGGCAAATCTCAGCCAGAAGGAGCCTCAAATGCTCAAAAAATGGGATAAAATGGGCATCTATAAGGAGCTCCTTCAAAAGGGAAAGGATCGTCCAAAATTCATACTGCACGACGGCCCACCCTATGCAAATGGCCATCTGCACCTAGGGCATACAGTAAATAAGGTACTAAAGGACATTATAATAAAATTCCAAACCATGACAGGCAAAAGTGCTCCGTTTGTCCCAGGTTGGGACTGTCATGGCCTGCCTATTGAACACAATGTTGAAAAAAAGCTTGGTTCTAAACGTCATACGATGGACAAGCTTGCCATCAGGAAAAAGTGCAGGGAGTATGCAGAGCGCTTTGTCGATATTCAGAGAAAAGAATTTGAGCGCTTGGGAGTTTTGGGAGATTGGGGAAACCCTTATCTCACAATGAACTTTGATTATGAGGCAACGATAGCCAAGGAGTTTTGCCAGATATACCTTGATGGCTACGTTGTAAGGAGCACCAAACCTGTCCACTGGTGTCCCACCTGTGTCACAGCCTTGGCTGAGGCAGAGGTTGAATATGCCCCGCATACATCTCCTTCCATAACAGTGCGTTTTCCGTGCACCGATGAGTTCAAGGCGTGGCTTAAGGAAAGGGTGAATGATTTTAATGAGAATGACAAATGTTATGTGCTGATCTGGACAACTACTCCTTGGACCTTGCCTGCCAATAGGGCTGTAGCCGTTCATCCAGATTTTGACTATGTAGTTGTAAAGGTGCCTGGGCAAAAGGCCAGTGCAGCCATGTCTTTTGAGGAAGATGGGCGTGATGAGATCTGGGTGGTTGCTGAAGGCAGGCTTCAGGCAATACTGCTTGCCCTTGGATTAGAGCAGACAGATGTTGAGATCTTGCATGAAATGAAGGGCAGTGATCTTGAAGGATTAAAGGTTCTTCATCCATTTATTGATAGGCAAGGGCCTGTGATAGTTGCAGATTATGTTACACTTGATAGTGGAACTGGTATTGTCCATATCGCGCCTGGGCACGGTACAGAAGATTATGAAAGCAGCAGAAGATACGACCTCGAGGTCTTTTCTCCTGTAGATGACAGGGGGCTTTTCACAAAGGATGTAGAGGCCTTTGAAGGGCAGCATATCTTCAAGGCCAATCCAGAGATAGTTGAGCTTTTGAAGCGTAAGGGCATGCTTGTACACACTGAAGAGCTCAGCCATAGTTACCCTCACTGCTGGCGGTGTAAAAGGCCGGTCATATTCAGGGCTACAGCCCAGTGGTTTATTTCAATGGAAAAAAATGAACTGCGGTCCAGGGCTCTAAAAAGCATAGACCAGGTCACTTGGATACCTGCTTGGGGGCGCGAAAGAATATATGGCATGGTAGAGGCAAGGCCTGATTGGTGTATTTCTAGACAAAGGGCGTGGGGAGTGCCCATTACTGTTTTTACATGCCAGTCGTGCGGTAAATCTGTACTTACTGAAGAAAGTGCCAATAAAATTGTCGAGATCTTTGAAAAAGAGGGTGCAGATGCATGGTTTGACAAATCGGTAGAGGATTTTCTGCCTGAGGGTTTTTCATGTCCAGAGTGTGGCAGTTCAGACTTTAAGAAGGAAGAAGATATATTGGACGTATGGTTTGATTCTGGTGTTAGTCATGCGGCGGTTTTGGAAAGACGGCCAGAGCTATCGTGGCCCGCTGATATGTATCTTGAAGGCAGTGACCAGCATCGTGGATGGTTTCAAAGTTCTCTTTTGACATCTGTTGCCACAAGGGGTAGCGCACCGTACAGGTCGGTTTTGACACATGGCTTTGTTGTTGATGGCAAGGGCAAAAAGATGTCAAAATCAGTAGGAAACGTTATACCTCCTGAAAAGCTCATCAAGCGTTTTGGTGCGGAGATACTTAGGCTTTGGGTGAGTGCTGAGGATTACAGGGATGACATAAAGATCTCAGATGAGATCCTTCAAAGACTCACTGAGGCCTACCGCAAGATCAGAAACACCATCCGTTATCTCCTCAGCAATCTTAATGATTTTGATCCCGAAAAGAATAGTGTTCCTCTAAATGAGCTTGAATCCCTTGATAGATGGGCGCTAGACCGGGTATCAAAGGCCATGGAAAGGGTTAGAAAAGGGTATGAAGAGTATAAGTTCCATGTTGTCTTTCATCAGATTCACCAGCTGTGTACCGTTGACCTGAGTGCCCTTTATCTCGACATTGTGAAGGATAGGCTGTACTGTGAACTGACAGACGGCAGGCCAAGAAGGTCTTGTCAGACAGCTCTTTATCACATAGCTAGGTCTCTGATTATAAACATGGCCCCGGTGCTTTCCTTTACTGCAGATGAGGCTTGGGCTCACCTTATAGGGAACGAAGAGACATCTGTATTTTTCGAAGAGTTCCCGCGTTTGCAAGATGCCCTTCTTTCTGAAGAAGAGGAGACCTTTTGGGCCAAAGTTATAGATCTCAGAAATGAGATAACAAAGGCCCTTGAGCTTGCAAGGAGAGAAAAACGTATAGGCCTTGCCCTGGATGCAAAGGTTCTAGTTAAATTGCCAGAAGATATAGGTCTTGAGAAGAATCAGGATCTAGCCCAGTGTTTAAAGATGGTGACAATAGTGTCACAGCTTGAGTTAGTGGATTCGTTTGATGATGATCAGGTTAGCCAAGGCAACATCTGGCAAAGTGAAGAGTTTCCTGGGTTATCGTGTCTTGTATTGCCTGCTGAAGGGCAAAAGTGTGCACGTTGCTGGACGTGGAGTACTTATGTTGGGAAAGATACCGAATTTCCAGACGTGTGTGAACGGTGTGCATCGGTATTGAGGCAGATGGGCTTTAAGGCAACAACTGAATAGGATGTAGTGCAGATTTTTTAAAGGTGTTTAGTGGATAATACAAGTTTTAGCGACATACTGCGAAAGCTCACTCATCCAATGCTCCTGCCGTTGGCAAGGTTTCTTGGAGGTCTTGGGCTTACTCCAAACATGCTTTCTCTGATAGGGATGGTGGCCTATGTGGTTGCAGGATTTGTATTGGCAACTGGTTATCCGATAGCATGTGCTGTAATACTTATGATATTTGGCCCCCTTGATGTCCTTGACGGAACATTGGCCAGGGACAGTGGTCAGGAGACGTCATACGGTGCATTTTTAGACGCCACTTTAGATCGATATGAAGAGTTTTTTATCTATGCAGGCCTTCTTTACTACCTATTAAACGGACTTGGTAAAGGGCCTTTATCTGCCATCCTTGTTTTGTCAGCCCTTTCTGGCTCTTTTTTTGTAAGCTATACAAGGGCAAAGGCAGAGGCGCTTGGTTTTGAATGCAGTGTGGGAATACTTACTCGTTTTGAAAGAATAGTATTATTTATAGTGGCTATAGTTACAGGCTGGATAGATGCGATTTTGGCAGTGATTGCCATCCTTTCCTTTGTAACCACCTTTCAACGTATGGCAATAGTTGCCAAACAGGCCAAAGGACATGAAAAATCATAGGGGTCGCCTCTTTGTTGTGGCAACACCCCTTGGAAATCTTAAAGATATCACCTACAGGGCTGCTGAGACCCTTAAAAGTGCCTCACTGATTGCCGCAGAAGACACCAGAAGGACCAAGAAGCTTTTATCACACCTTGGTATAAGGGTAAGGGTGATAAGTTGTCATGAGCACAACGAGTCTAAGAGGGTGCAGCTAATACTTGATTGTTGTGAGCAAGGCGGTGATGTAGTTCTTGTCTCAGATGCTGGTACTCCAGGAATATCTGATCCTGGTGCCAAGGTTATTGGCGAGCTTCGAAGGGCAGGGATAGAAATCCTTCCTGTTCCTGGCCCAAGTGCTGTAGCATGCGCCTTGAGTGTTTGTGGCATGAAGGCCGACAGTTACCATTTTGTTGGCTTTTTGCCGTCAAAAAAGTCAGACAGGATAGAGGCCTTGAAAGAACTGGCCCCTATGAAATGTCTTCTTGTTTTTTTCGAGTCACCTTATCGAATAGTTGATTCCTTAAAGGATATTCTTCATACCTTGGGAGACAGAGAGGCATTTTTAGGTAGGGAGATGACAAAGGTTCATGAGACATACATTTCTGGCAAAATTAGCGAGATTATAACTAGTCTTTGCACTAATAAGAGCGTCAAAGGTGAGATTACCCTGGTTGTGGAGGGCGCAAAGGACCTAGATGATGATGATGAAGATGTTGTGCCTGAGAAAATGGAAATGTTACTTCTTCACCTTCTGCAAGGAAAAAAGATGAGTGTGAAGGATGCATCTTCACTTCTTTCAGATGTCTGCGATATAAAGAAAGGATCAATCTATAGGCTTGCCCTTGATATGCAAAAAAGGGGTGAAAAGCAGTGAAAGACAATGGGTTAGTGGTAATAATACCAGCAAGGTATGGTTCCAGTCGGCTGCCTGGTAAACCGCTTGTGGATATATGCGGTGCCCCCATGGTAGTAAGGGTGGCTCAGAGGGCATCTCTTATCAAGGGCGCCAGCAGGGTTGTAGTGGCAACTGATGACAAAAAGATAGCCAAAGAAGTGGAACAGGCCGGTTTCTCTTATGTTATGACAGCAAAGTCGCATCCTTCAGGTACCGATAGGATAGCAGAGGCGGTAAGGCACTTGGAACTTTCACCAGATCAGGTCGTGG
>JAMOUE010000248.1 GCA_027068235.1 Deltaproteobacteria bacterium
GTGCAGTTCTCATAAGTATAGATAAGCAGTCACCTGACATAGCAATGGGTGTTGATCGTGACGATGACATAGGAGCGGGAGATCAGGGTCTTATGTTTGGATATGCCTGTAATGAGACACCTGACTATATGCCCATGCCAATCTGGTATGCTCATAAGCTTGCCAAAAAGCTTGCTGAGGTTAGAAAGAGTGGGGTTATTCCGTTTCTTCGTCCAGATGGCAAATCTCAAGTAACCATCGAATATAAGGATCGCAAGCCTGTTTCTGTTCATTCTGTTGTGGTTGCTGCCCAGCATACCCCTGATGTGACTCATAAAGAGGTGGAGGAGGCCGTTGTTGAGGAGGTTATTAAAAAGGTCGTTTCTTCCGAACATCTTACCTCTGGGACAAAATATTTCATAAATAGTACAGGCAGATTTGTAGTTGGTGGCCCATTGGCAGACTGTGGAGTTACGGGAAGAAAGATAATTGTGGATACATACGGAGGTAGAGGTCATCATGGAGGAGGTGCCTTTTCTGGTAAAGATCCAACGAAAGTGGATCGTTCCCCTTCCTATATGGCAAGGTATGTTGCCAAGAATGTGGTTGCAGCAGGTCTTGCCGATGAGTGCGAAGTACAGGTGGCCTATGCTATTGGTGTTACAGAGCCTCTAGCCATTAATGTTCGAACCTATGGTACAGAAAAGGTATCCCAGGACAAGATAGTAGAGCTGATTAAAAAGAATTTCAGTTTCAAACCCAAAGATATCATTAACTATCTTGACCTTAGAAGGCCTATCTTTAAAAAGACGGCTGCTTATGGACATTTTGGTCGTCCAGAGCCTGAATTTACCTGGGAAAAACTTGATATGGTTGAAACCCTAAAGGAACAGGCAGGCCTTTAACTAAAGACTGGAGGAAAGATGAAATATCACATAAAGGATGAATCACTTGCCGATTCAGGTAGGCTTAGAATCGAATGGGCAGCCAAGAGTATGGCTGTTCTCAACCTCATAAAGGAAAGATTTGCCAAAGAGCAGCCTTTGAAAGGTATAAGACTTGGAGCATGTCTCCATGTAACAACAGAAACGGCAGCTCTCATGCAAACACTCAAGGCTGGTGGTGCACAGGTTTATCTTTGTGCTTCTAATCCTCTTAGCACACAGGATGACGTGGCTGCCTCTTTGGTTGTCCATGACAAGATTCCTGTCTTTGCCATAAAAGGAGAAGACAATGACACCTATTACGAGCATTTGAGGGCTGTTATCGCTGCTGATCCGCAAATCACTATGGATGATGGAGCCGATCTCGTTTCCACCTTGCATACGGAGCGCAAAGATCTTTTAGATAAGATTATCGGAGGAACCGAAGAGACCACAACTGGTGTAATCCGATTAAAGGCAATGGCAAAGGATGGTGTGCTGCATTATCCAATTATTGCAGTAAACGATGCAGATACCAAGCACCTGTTTGATAACCGTTACGGTACAGGTCAATCCACTCTTGATGGTATTATTAGGGCAACCAATCGTCTTATAGCTGGATCAATTTTTGTTGTGTGTGGCTATGGCTGGTGCGGAAAGGGTGTTGCCATGCGTGCCAAAGGTCACGGAGCAAGGGTTGTTGTGACTGAGGTTGATCCCATACATGCCCTTGAGGCGGTAATGGATGGCTTTGAAGTCATGCCAATTGCCGAAGCAGCTGAGATAGGGGATTTTTTCTGCACAGTTACAGGAGACATACATGTCATCAGGCAGGAACACTTCCTGAAAATGAAAGATGGAGCCATAGTTGCCAATTCTGGCCATTTCAATGTGGAGCTTGACCTCGAAGGCCTTGAAAAGGTTACAAAATCAAAACGTACTATTAGGCCTTTTGTGGAAGAATATCATCTTGAGAATGAAAGGCGCGTCTATGTATTGGGTGAGGGCAGGCTTATCAACCTGGCTGCTGCAGAGGGGCATCCTTCTAGTGTCATGGATATGAGCTTTGCAAATCAGGCGCTTTGTGCAGAGTACATGGTGCGGATGGGTAAAAAGCTTGAGAAAAAGGTCTATGGCGTTCCAAAAGAGATAGATCGAGAGATTGCACGTCTGAAGCTTTCATCCATGAACATATCTATTGAT
>JAMOUE010000249.1 GCA_027068235.1 Deltaproteobacteria bacterium
GTAAAGGCGGGTTTTTCTCCCGCCCTACCCACACCGCCTAGCATAGCTGGTTCGCATTAGGCGGTTCACGAAGATTACCGGGCCGTAGCCTGGTAGTGGATCATGCCTCATCGCCTTCAAGGCATAATCTGGGTACGTCTTCTCGTGAAAGCTCGCTCCTAATTCCAAATCTTGTGAGTACAAAGTCATACTTTACTGGATCTTCGGGATTGATTTGTTTAAACGCCTCTGTAATCTCAATGGCGCAGTTTAATCCAGCCTGTTTCTTTTTTGTAAAACCTATACTTTTTGCAATGTTGAACATATGTGTATCAAGAGGCACAAGAAGATCGCAAGGCTTTACACAGCTCCAGCCGCCGGGGTCAACTTCATCTTTCCTTACCATCCATCTGAGATAAAGAAAAAGGCGTTTGCAGGCGCTTTTCTTTTGGGGGTCAGGAAGAAGATAAGATTTATCAAGTTGGGCAAGATCTAAAAATTCCCTGACAAAGGCTGAAAGTCTTTCAACAATTAGCGGCATTTTGGTAGTGGAAAGATCTTGAGCAGGGTTTGCAAATGCCTCCTCTATTGATCCATATCTTTCAAGCAGAGCCTTTAGGCCTGTGAGAAAGGCTATCATGTCTGGTGCTTTTGTGAATCTGTAATGAAAATCAGCGAATCTTCTCTTTATCTCAGTTTTATCTTGACTGAGTAAAAACCTCCTTGGCCTCATTTCCATTTTTTCAAGGCATTGGGAGATTTTTTTTAGGATCTGAGCTACTCTGCCATAGGCCAGACAGGCACATATCAACCCTGCTACTTCTCTCTCTCTTGGATCTGGGAAAAGATAGAGGAATTCCAGTGGGTCTGGATGGACAAATTTCCTTTTATTGTATTTTGCATAAAGGGCCTCAAGGCCCTTGAATAAATTTGATGAACTAGGCTTTGCCACAGCACGAACCCGGACCTGCACATCCAGGGGCCATGCCAGGCCTTGAGCCGCAACAGCCGGTATCTTTAGGGCCTGGCATGGATGAACCAGAATGGCCTGTAAGAGATGAAGTAGCTGACATGAGCTTTTTTAGCTCCTTAGATCCGCATTTTGGACACTTTGGTGTAATAGAAGAAAATACCAAAATCTCGCTTACTTCATTGCAGCTTTGGCATTCATACTCATATATTGGCATCTCTATCCCACTCCTTGCATACAAGCTTATTAGTGGGCGCAACTGTGCCCATGTTTGTGTCCGTGTCCTGAACATGTAGGGCCTGATGCCCCTTGCAATTCACCCCTTATAAAGGCTTCAACCACCTTGGCCGGGTCGTCTGAGCCTACTCCGGCACTCACCTCTATGCCTGCCTGATTAAGCAGTTCTACTGCCCTTGCACCAATACCACCGCAAATTACATGATCTACTCCCATCTCTTTGAGCCATCTTGGCAGTACTCCTGGCTCATGAGGTGGAGGAGTTTCTATTGAACTTGCTTTTATATCGCTTCCCTCTATCTCAACTATGGCAAATTGAGGTGCATGACCAAAATGGCTGCACAGCATACCGTTTTCTACAGGAATTGCGATCTTCATGACTTTTGTTCCTCCTTGGTCTTTTGCTCCTCTTTCTTTTGCAAGACCATTTGTTGGGTTACGTTGATCACGTTCTGACAAATCTTTTCAAATGCCTCTGCAGTATGGCTGTTTGGATACATTGCCATAATGGGCTTACCTGCATCCCCTGTGGTGACGATCCTTGGATCTACAGGGACTTTCCCGAGAAAGGGGATGCCAGTTTCTTCAGCAAGTTTTTCTCCACCGCCTCTTTTGAATACGTCAATGGCCTTGCCACAGTGTGGGCATATCATGCCACTCATATTTTCAACTATGCCAATAATTGGCATTCCTACCTTTTTGCAAAAGGAAATGGATTTTCTTACGTCTAAAAGGGCAACTTCTTGTGGAGTTGTCACAACAACGGCATAGGCATCTGGTATGGTCTGAGCAACTGTCATTTGCTCGTCTCCTGTGCCTGGTGGTGCATCTATAACAAGATAGTCAAGCTTGCCCCATTCAATATCGTATATGAACTGCCTGATGGCAGACATCTTCATTGGTCCTCTCCACATCACTGCCGAGTCTTTCTCCGGAAGAAGAGGCTCTACAGACATAAATTTCAGATTAGGTGAGTAGTAAACTGGGCCTACTGTGCCATCTGGCCTACGCTGGAGCTCTCCACGTTCCAGCCCAAGCATCTTTGGGACATTGGGGCCGTGTATATCTACGTCTAGCAGTCCTACATAGAAGTTCTGCAAAGACAGTCCTACGGCAAGGTTGATGGATACTGTGCTTTTGCCTACGCCTCCCTTACCGCTCATGACCATGATTTTATGCTCAATCTGAGACAGCTTTTCCTTTATTTTCTTGTCCTGTTCATTAAGTACTGGATTGGCTGTCTTTTTTTCATCATTTTTGTTCTGGCTCACTTTTTACCTCCTATAAGGTTTTTTCTATTTGCTGCCAGATATTTGCTATACTTTGGGCTGCCTTGCAATCTTTAAATTCAAATATGGTCTTTCCTTCCACCAGTGCATTTACAATTTCCCTGTCGAATGGAATGTTGCCAAGTAACTGGATATCGTTATTGAGGCAGAATTGTTCGATCCTAGAAGTCATTCCCCTATTAAGATCCCATTTGTTGATTATGATGCCAATTGGTACCTTGAAGTGTCTGGAAAGCTCAACAACCCGTTCAAGATCGTGAAGGCCGCTCATGGTGGGTTCTGTCACGCCAACAACAAAGTTTGCCCCTGAAAAGGATGAGATAACAGGGCAGCCTATCCCTGGCGGCCCATCAACCAACATTAATTCTGCACCTTCCGCTTCTGCCTTTTCCCTTGCCTTCTGCTTGACCAAAGATACCAGTTTGCCAGAGTTTTCCTCTCCAGGCCTCAGTTCTGCATGTATAAGCGTTCCAAATCTGGTCTTAGAGACAAACCAGTAGCCGCAGTGGTTGGGGTCAAGGTCAATGGCACCTTCGGGGCAAAAATGGGCACATACACCGCATCCTTCACAGGAAAAGTCATCCACCAAAGCCGTCTCATCAACTTCTATGGCTTCATACCGGCAAAGCTCTTTACAAGTAGCGCAGCCAGTGCATCTGTCTTTCTGGACAGTGGCCTTGACTCCAGAGACAAATTTGTGTCTTTCTGTCTTTTCAGGTGCCAATATAATGTGCAGGTCTGCAGCATCGACGTCACAGTCTGCTATGACTTTATTTTTACACATGTAGGCAAAACTGCTTGTAATGGTGGTTTTGCCTGTGCCGCCTTTTCCACTTAATATCAGCAGTTCCTTCACGGTGAGATCCCTTCTGCAAGTTTTTTAAAGTCCTGTCTCAATTCAGGCTGCAGTTGTACAAGTGGTTGACCAGAGGCATAGGCTTCAGCAGCAGCCTTGGAAAAGGGGATAGTCATGAGTATGGGAAGACCTTGGTCAGTGCACCAATTCTTGACAGAATCATCTCCAATGCCCCACTTGTTTATTATCACACCCATTGGAAGCCCTAATCTTGAAATGGTGGCTGCTGCCAACTTTAGGTCATGAAGTCCAAAAGGAGTAGGCTCTGTCACAAGGATTACAAAATCACTGTCTCTTACGCTTTTTATGACAGGGCATGATGTCCCTGGAGGCGCATCCAGGATTAGCCAATCGTAATCTTGTTCTTGCGCCTTCTTCTTAACCTGTTTTATAAGAGGGGATGACATGGCTTCTCCAACTCGGAGCCTGCCTTGAAAGAAATCTATATGTTTTGCCTTTCCCCATTCTACAACGCCTATGTCTCTCTTGTTTTCGCTAATGGCCTCATTGTCGCATACAAGAAAACAGCCTCCACATGAATGACACATATCTGGAAAGGTCATTACGGTCTTGCCAAAGATGGTGATTGCATTGAATCTACAAATTTCCTTACATTTTCCGCAGAAATTACACTTTTTTTCATCTATAATTGGGACTGGCATAGAGTAAGTGCTAGAGCCATCAATGGAAGGGTTCAAAAAAATGTGTCCGTTTGGCTCTTCTACATCACAGTCTGTATAGGCAACTGAACCTTGGCAGGAAAGTGAAAGGCTTACGGAGACCGTAGTTTTGCCTGTACCTCCTTTTCCGCTGGCAACAGCTATCTTCATCCTTTAGTTACCCCGCTTGTTACGTCCCTGACCGCAACCACATCCCTTTTTCTTGCCACTTCCTCCTCCCTTTTTCCCTTGCCATCCATTTTTAGGAGAAGGGGAAGATGTGTGGGCATCACAATCTGGGCCATCTGAGAAAGATTGTTCTCCTGAAACAAAGTTTTCAACTGCCTCAAGTGCTGTGCCTGTGACTTCAGAGACTACTTTTATGCCGGCTGCCTGAAGGACAGAGTATGCCTTTGGTCCAACCCTGCCAGTGAGCACCACATCTACTCCTGCTTCAGCCACTGCGGCTGCTGCATTTATCCCAGCACCGTGAGATGCCCCCTGAGATGGTCTATTGTCTATGATATCGATGAGTTTTTTGTTATCAGCATCCACAATAAGAAAATAGCTTGCTCTGCCAAAACGAGGATCTATTGGTGAATCCAGTGTAGTGCCAGTGGAGCTTACTGCGATTTTCATAAGTTTATCTCCCCTGTTCGTTTATGTTTGTGATCCTGGATCAAAAGGAGTGCGCACAATATCCAAATCTGGAAAGAAAGTTAGGCAGTTCAGCTTTTTGTGTCAACGTTTTTTTTGAGCAAATGACTAAAAAAGTTTTTGAGAATAGGTCTTGGCCATTCTCTTTTTGTGCTAGTAGTGATATATAGAGAAATGGGCATTTGTAAAAAAACACTTTTGAAAGGAGGCATAGAATGGGCAGAAAAATAGTTGTGATTGGCGGGGTTGCCTGTGGTCCAAAGGCTGCTTGTAGGGTAAAAAGACTTGATCCTTCAGCGGATGTCTTGCTTGTGGAAAAGGGAGAGGAGATATCATACGGTGCCTGCGGTCTTCCTTTTTACTTGGAGGGAGAGATACCAGATGTCAAAGAGCTTACCACTACACCAGTTGGAGTAGTTAGAGATGTCAATTTCTTTAAGGCCGTTAAAGGCGTTGACGTATTTTTGAATACAGAGGCAATTTCCATAGACAGAAAAAAGAAAGAGGTAAAGGTTAAGGATGTAAAAGATGGCAAAGAGCAGACCATTTCCTATGATAAGCTTGTCATAGCTACAGGGAGTAGTCCTGTAAGGCCACCTATTCCAGGGATTGAACTTGATGGGATTTACTGTCTTAAGACATTGCGTGATGGTGTAGTGCTTAAGGAGGCCATGAGCAATGCTTCTGGAAAGAATGCGGTTGTCGTTGGCGCTGGCCTTATCGGCATGGAATGCTTGGAGCCACTTATAAAGGCCGGCTTCAAGGTTCATGTTGTTGAAAAGCTGCCCTTTGTCCTTCCAGCCCTTTTGGATGAAGAGATGTCAGTGCCTCTTATGAAACATATTCAATCAAAAGGTGTGGTTTTGCACTGTGGGGATGGAGTTGTAAGTTTTGAAGGAAGTGGACGGGTCGAAAGGGTAGTAACGGAGAAGACAGAGATTCCAGCAGACATAGTGCTTTTGGCAATAGGCTTTAGGCCAAATACAAGTCTTGCTCAGGAGGCTGGGCTTGAGACAGGGCCAATGGGAATCAGGGTAGACTCTCATTTGCGTACTTCTGACCCTGACATATATGCTGGTGGAGACTGCGTTGAATCTTACAACATAGTTACAGGAAAGCCCATATATGCGCCAATGGGTTCTACTGCCAACAAACATGGTCGCATAATAGGGAACAATCTGGCAGGATGGAACTCTACCTTCTCTGGTGTTTGCGGGACAGGTGTGTGTAACATCCTTGGTTTCAATGTGGCAAGAACAGGGCTTACAGAACGTGATGCCAAAAAAGATGGGTTTGAAGTCTTGACTGCTCTTTGCCCTGGCCCTGATAGACCTCACTATATGAAAGAGGCAAAGTTGATACACCTTAAGATGATTGCTGAAAAATATAGTGGCAAACTGTTGGGAGTGCAGATCCTTGGGCCTGGAGAGGTACTTAGCAGGGTAGATACGGCTGCAGCCATATTGAAGGCAGGCGGGAGCATTGATGACTGTTTTGAGACCGATATGGCCTATGCCCCTCCATTTTCTCCGGCAATGGACAATCTCATCGTTGCGGCAAATGTTATCCAGAACAAACGAGATGGCCTTATAAGGTCATACAGTCCGGCAATGGTAAAAGAGAAACTGGACAGAGGAGATGATTTTATTTTTCTTGATGTTCGCACACCAAAAGAACTGGAGCAGATGCGGCTGCCATACGAAAATGTAGTCCATATACCGCTTGGCATGGTAAGAAAGAGGGCAGGGGAGCTTCCACGTGATAAGGAAATAATCTGTTTGTGTAAGATCTCTTTAAGAGGTTACGAAGCAGCCAAGATTTTGGAGTCAGAAGGCTTTGACAGGGAAAAGATATGGCTACTTGATGGAGGCCTGGTAGCGTGGCCATATGAGAAAATAGTCAATCTGTAGGCAGATAGAGAGGTAAAGAGATTAAGTTTTGGGTTTGATTTTATACTTGAAAGGCCCTTGTGTATTTTAGCGTATCCAAGGGCCTTTTTGTTATGATTTAGAGTGCCCTGGTAAATTGATCTGAGTGCAACTTCCTGATTTGCACTGATGTGTTGTATAGGATGGTGTACCAGCAGATGAACTTGATGAAGACTTTGATGAGCCTGTTGCCACATTTGCTGCGCTCATGAGTTTACCCACATCAGGACTTGCGCATTTTGCACATCTTACATCATTCATTTCGTCCTTTGACATTAAAAGCAGTTCAAATACATATCCGCAGCTTCTACACTGAAATTCATATATTGGCATCTTAGACCTCCCGAAAGCAATCTTTAAAAAACAAAAAGGGAAGGAGGTGGTCAAGCCCCCTCCTTCCCTTGTCATCAAGTCTGTTCTGTTTCTGTTTTAGAAATAGACCTCAAAGGTAGCGTAGATGTTGTCCATCTGGTTTACAGGTGCAAAGAACTGGGCCATGGCTGGGTTGTCTCCAACATCGTCAACATCCCAAGGTTTTCCAAGCCAGCTGCCACTTCCAGTGTAGTTGATCCAGTAGTACTGGTAACCGACTCTCATAAATACCTTTGCGTACTTGGATATGGCCTCTCCTGCTGGTACATCCCATATCCAGTAAACCTCACCAACATGGCCGCGTGTTGCCAACTTGCTGAGATAGAGATCGTCTGCAGCTGGTGTGAAGTTTATCCAGTAGCGAGAACCAAAGTTATACTCAAATCCGATCTTGGATCTTAGGCTCTCAAGAGGGATCCTGACTCCTGCGTATGCGGCCCAACCCCAGTGATTCTGCTTGGTAGTATCTGTTGGATCTGTAAGGAGGCCGTATCCCATAAAGTTTCTGCCTCTGTCATCGGTACGGCTAAGGCCACCACTGACGAACCAGTCGATACCATAGAATCTGTCCATGTAAACAAAGCTTGCATGGTATATGTCACCAAGGTCTGAGGTGGCATCTACCCTGCTAGGAGTTCCTGTTGTCATGCCTGCAAAAGGCATTGTGTTGTTGGAGATTGACCAACCTTCCATCAGGTCAGGAATGTCAGCAGCCCTGAAGAACTGCAAGTTTGCAAACCTGTGATTTTCTGTATCGTTGATGATATCCCAGCTGAATCCGTAAAGATCGGTGTCATCCAAGCCGCCTGTTGGATTGTCAGCAGAATCAAAGCCTGCCTCATAACCACGTCCGTAGCATATACGGATTTTACCAGGCCATGGATTGGTATACATGTAACCAAGGGTTGCTCCATCAAATGTCCAATCCACTCCAAGTGCTACAGGAGTAGCATAGCGGCTGTCATAGTTGTAACGAAGCTGTGCAGGTGGTCCATCTACAGTGGGACGCCTACCTACTGAGATCCAAATTGGAAGATCCAGTATGTTGGTCCAGTTTACATATGCCATCTCAACCCTGAGGGTGTTGTCATTTGGACGGCGGCTAATGTTTGGATCCCACATGAAACCGTTACCACCAAAGGGATATGCTGTCTTAGCAGAGCTTTCCATGCCCCAAATCTTGTACATGGCAAGCCTTCCCTTAAAGGTTACATTTTCAGTAGCCTTTACCTTTACGCCAAGGCGGAGCCTGTTGGTATAAATAGTGTCGTTGTTGAAGCTTTCAGCATCTTTTTTGGAAGGCATTGGACCAACCATTCCT
>JAMOUE010000250.1 GCA_027068235.1 Deltaproteobacteria bacterium
AGGTATAATTATTGTCGATGATGGTGGTAATCCGCCTCGTATAGCCAAAGAACTCAAGAAGAGAAATCCAAACGCCTGGGTGATGGCCTTGGGTATAACCCCTGCCCACTGGCAGGATTGGGCAGATTCTTTTGGTCACAAGTTTATGCTCTTTTGCCGACTTTCAGACCTTGAAACCACTCGTATGGAGATGGACAGTGCAGTGGTCTGGGAATCACTTGTGGCCATGTGTATCAGGGCGTTGAAGTCGGAGGAGGTTGGACTTTGGCGGCCATCATCCATGAGGTTTAAGTGCCATATTTTGGTTGAGATGTTTCCAAATGCCCTGCTTTATGTTGGACCAAGACACATAATGTTCAGACACAAAAGGGCTAGTCTTCCAGATAGGGGTTCAAACAGGCAAAGAGGCTCCGTTCCCTGTTACGATACCCTTGTTACTGCCATGTTGACCTTGGATGCCTTGAGGCTGGCAAAGATACCTAGTGAAAGAAGCTTTTTCTTTGATTTGTCCAAGCGCGTGCTTATGAACTGGGAGCTTCTTCGTCAAAAGGGCTATGCGTTTTCAGGAGCGCTTGAATTTCCTGATTTAGATTTTTCCTCCAACTATCCTAGAGGGGTGCCATGTTCGTTCTTGGAGACCGAGTCAGATCCTTGCTTTTTTGAACTTCCTCCCTATAGCCCTGAGATGGAAAAGATACTGGAGCAGGTTTCCTGTCAGTATTGGAACGAAGAGAGAAAAGAGGCCTTTCGTCAATTTTTCACCAATGTTGAAAAGAGAAGTATCTGTTACCTTGAGGATCAACCAAAGAATCTTGGCTACATTTCGGTCATCCTACAGGTTCTTAAGAATTTGAAGGAAGAGGTTAACAGGAAGCAAGGGTTTAAGGACCTGCGTATATTCAACATCGGACACCTGCGGACTACCGATCCGGCAGAGATTGCACCAGTAGTAACCCTTCGAGGGGTTATGAACAGTTATGTAATGAGAGATGTATGTAAACGGCCCCTATGTATTGGCGTGTTTGGCCCTCCTGGTTCAGGAAAGTCATTTGCTGTAGAGCAGGTTGCCAGGGTGATAGCAGAGAATTTCGATTCCAATCCATTTGAATTTTTTGAGTTCAACCTTACCCAATTCGCAGGGCCGGAAGAGATCAATTCGGCCATTGATCTTGTTAGGGCAAGTGTGGCCAAAGGTAGAGTGCCTGTGGCCTTTTGGGACGAATTCGATTGTAAATATGATAATAACGAATTCGGATATCTTCGTTATTTCCTTCCTGCCATGCAGGATGGTGTAACGTATGTAAATGGTATCCCAAGATATATAGGCAGAAGCGTCTTTGTCTTTGCTGGTGGCGTAAAGGATTCTTATTCTGCAATGGAGGCCATGCTCAAGACCCAGGATCAGAATGAGCTTCGTCACATAAAGGCCTTAAAGATACCAGACTTCATGAGTAGGCTAAGGGTTGTGATAGATATAGATGGCATTGATATTCCAGAGGAGTTGTTGAGAGATTCTGCCTCAGGTGTTGAACTTGAAAAGCTTAAGAGAATACTGCTAAAAAGGGCGTTTATTATTGCTCATCAGATGGAGAACCACTGGAAAAAGGCTGCTAGAAAAACATCTGGGCTGTTGTTAAGGCTCCTTGTGGCAAAGTATAAGTTTGGTGCAAGGAGTATAGAGGCGGTTATAGAGGCCAGCCAAGCAGCAGACAGATTGGTATATGGGCTACCAGAACTCATAGCACCTCCAAGTGCCAGGATACACGCTGAATGGCGTGTGGGCCTGGAAAGACGCATTGATCAGATTAGAAAAGATTTTGGCATGAGGGGAATCTGGTAGCAGTGTTCTCCTCAGATCTTTGTGGTAGCCTCTTTAAAAGGAGGCGTTTTTTTTATCTGATTCTTTTAGGGCTTATTCTGGTGTCCTTTCTTGTGCCATTTGATAATCTTTTTCATGATTGGCTGCTTCCAATATCCAATACAAGGGTTGCTACCCTTTGGGCCCATACAGCAGACTTTCTAGGAAACGGACTAGTTTTATTGAGCTTGGTCTTGTTTTCGGCCTTTTTTATACCTGATGCAGGAAAAAAGAAAGAATTTATCGTAAATTCCCTGACAGTTTTTGCCTTGTGTGGGATAATTGGCCAGGCCCTAAAATTTTTTATTGGACGCCCAAGGCCAGGAACAGGGCTTGGCAGTTGGCAGGTCAAGCTATTTTCTTCAGAAAACGATTTTCATTCTTTCCCATCTGGCCATGCAACCACTGCCTTTTCAATGGCACTTGTACTTTGTCATTATTTTCCAAAATATAGAGGGCTATGGATATCTGTGGCCACATTTATAAGTTTGGGTAGGCTTGTTGGGCAATCACACTTCTTTACTGACATCGCAGCAAGTATACTAATAGCCTTTCTGGTGACAGATTTTGTGTTGAAGCAACGTTTTTATGGTATGGCATCTCTTTACTCTAGGCTTCAGCCGCTTAAAGGTTGGTCAAAGTCAGTGTATATGAGTGGTGAAAAGTAGATAGGATAGTATGTCTGTAGTTTTGCTTGGTTATCACAATATGGGGTGCAGGGCTCTAAAGGTTCTTATGGACCTTGGAATTGAAGTCCCTGCTGTTTTTACACATAAGGATAGCAAGAAAGAGAATATTTGGTTTCAATCTTTGGCCATGCAAGCCCAACAGAATAATATCCCTGTCTTTTTTCCTGAAGATATAAATCAAAAAAGATGGATAGAGCTGCTTCAGGAGATTTCTCCAAAGGTTATTCTTTCTTGTTATTTCAGGCAGATGGTAAAAGATGAGATATTGTCTATACCTAAGATTGCGGCAGTAAACTTACACGGTTCCCTCTTGCCCAAATATAGGGGGCGCTGTCCTGTTAATTGGCAACTTATTCATGGAGAAAAGGTAAGTGGAGTCACCCTTCACCACATGGTGCGAAAGGCAGACGCAGGGGACATAATAGGACAAGAAAGTGTTAGAGTTGAGCCAAGGGACACTGCATATACACTTTTCCAAAAATTAGAAGATGCTGCTGAGCGGTTACTTAAAAGATTTATGCCTTTATTACTTGAAGGAAAGGCGCCAAGGATACCTCAAGATCATTCTCAAGCCACATATTTTGGTGGAAGGCGTCCTGAAGATGGAAAGATAGATTGGTCGCTGGATGCACGTTCTATCTATAATCTCATTAGAGCAGTTACCTGGCCATATCCAGGGGCCTTTTCTTTTCTTGATGGTAAACAGCTTTTCATTTGGGATGGTCTCGTTCATCTTGATAAGAATCTTGGGATTTCACCAGGCGTGTTAGAGATTTATAATGGCAGGGTCCTGATACAGACAGGAAAGGGAGTATTGGAGTTGTTGTCTGCTTCATTTACCAATGAGGAACCACCTCCGAAAGACAATGCTATTCCTAAAGAGTTGTATCAAAATGGTATAAAATTGGGATAAGCCAATAAAATGACGTAAGCTGTCATGGCAATATGTATGTTGTGGACATTTCCTGTCAATGACAGTTGATACTCATCAATACATGGGTAAGTCCTGTACGATTTGCAATTCTTGACATTTCTATCACAGGTCATATATTATTTCGCGTTTGATATTCGGCTTAGTTCTTGAATATTCGGCAATGTTGAAGCGGGCGTAGCTCAGCTGGTAGAGTACAAGCTTCCCAAGCTTGGGGTCGCGGGTTCGAGGCCCGTCGCCCGCTCCATCCCTTTTTGAGGTTTGGCTGCCTCATGCTGTTTTACAGCATGGCAGTGCTTACTTCGATGAGTGGAGGTATAAAAATTTTTATATCTTTGTCTCTAGAAGAAGTGGGCTCTGCCCACTTTTTTTTGTAGTAGAACTTGAATAATGAATTTTGAGGAACGAAAAAGACATATAGAGCAAAGGGTTAGTGAGCTAGTTGAACCACTTACCGATTACAATGGGCTAGAACTGGTGCTTGTAGAGTTCACTAAGGGGCCCAGAGGCAATATATTGCGTCTTGTTATAGACAAAGAAGGAGGAGTCACCCTTGACGACTGTAGTAGGTTGAGCAGGGTGGTAAGTGACTTGTTGGATGTGCATGATCCAGTGCCAGGTAGCTATAATCTGGAAGTGTCATCTCCTGGTATCAACAGGCCCCTTGTAACGTTAAATGATTATGATCGTTTTTCTGGCAAGAAAATTTTTGTCAGGACTAGAGAGCCCATAGACGGACGCAGAAAGTTCAAAGGTCTGCTGATTGGCGTTTCAGACAATGATGAAATAATCATAGAAGGTTCTGGCGAACAATTTCTAGTGCCCTTTGATCTGATAAACAAGGCAAGATTGGATATTCTTTAGATTACAGGATGGAGAAATATGGATTTAGGACTTAAAAGAATTATTGATCAAGTCAGCAGAGAAAAAGGATTGGAGCGGAGCGTTCTTATTTCAGCACTTAAAGAGGCAATTACCTCTGCGGTAAAGAAACGCTTTGGCTCCAAGATGGATATAGAGGTTAACTACAACGATAATACTGGAGAGCTGGAAGTTTATCAGTTCAGGACAGTTGTGTCTGAAGTAAAGGACCCAGTCACGGAGATCTCCCTTGAAGAGGCCAGGGAGTTGGACCCTGAAAGTGAGCTGGGAGACAGCATTGGTACTGTGCTAGAGATGGATAAACTTGGCAGGATAGAGGCACAGTCCGCCAGGCAGATAATAATCCAGAAGATGAAAAGCGCCGAGATGGATGTCATTTATGACGAGTTTAAGGATAGGGAAGGTGAGGTTGTAAATGGCATTGTCCAGAGGTTTGAGCGCGGAAACGTCATTATAAACCTTGGTGGAACAGAAGCCCTTCTACCTCCATCAGAGCAGATACCTACAGAGAGTTACAGGCGTGGAGACAGGCTGAGGGCCTATATTGTTGAGGTAAAAAAGACCCAGAGGGATACCCAGATAATACTTTCCCGCACACATCCAGAGTTCATTAGAAGGCTTTTCGAGATAGAAGTACCAGAGATTGCAGATGGCGTTGTGCAGATAATGGGTGTGGCAAGGGAGCCTGGAAGCCGTACAAAGATTGCAGTGAGTTCAAGTGACATAGACGTAGATCCTGTAGGAGCCTGTGTAGGTATGCGTGGATCGAGGGTGCAGACGATTGTGCAGGAATTGAGGGGTGAGAAGATAGATATTGTGCCCTGGAGTCCAGACCCTGCAAAGTATGTCTACAATGCACTGGCGCCTGCCGAAGTGACCCAGGTTACTGTGGATGAGGCAAACGAGGCCCTTGAGGTAATTGTTCCAGATGATCAGCTCTCTCTTGCCATTGGACGGCAAGGGCAGAACGTGCGTCTGGCTGCAAAGCTCATGGGTTGGAAGATAGATGTAAAGAGTGAGACTCGTTACAAAAACAGTCAGGACCCTAACTATCAGGCCATGCTCGAACACCTTGGCATGAGTGAAAGCGTTGCAGATCATCTGTTTAAGAAAGGTATTCGTTCCATAGGGCAGCTTGCCCAGGCAGATCCAGATGAACTTCGTAAAGATGCCATTCCTTTTGTGGAGGCTGCCAAAAAGTTTTTGGAGGAGCATGGGCAGGAATATGCTTATATAGAAGTTCCTGAGAAAGAAGAGCCAAAAGAGGTTAGCGCTCAACAAGAGGCGCAGGATGCCAAGGATGTCCCTTCAGATGTTGAGGCAGATGTAGACGAGCAGAAAGCAGCTTCAGACAGTGAAAAAGTAGAAGAAGAGATTACGGCCTCTGGAGATAGTGAGGGTGATAATAAGGAAACTTTAGATGTTTCCGAAATGGATGTGGCAAATGAGGTTCAAAAAGAAAGTGAAAAGGAAGGCGAGCTTTCAAAGGCTTAACCATGACTCATGTCCAAGCCGTTATCTGGTCATCAGCCTGTAAGGATGTGTGTGTTTTGCAGGAGGCGATTGCCAAAGAATGAAATGGTCAGGTTCGTGTTAAGGGATGGGGTTGTAGTAGTGGATGAAACAGCGAATTCTTTCGGGCGCGGAGCCTATTGTTGTAGAGATGATTCTTGCCTGAGAAAGGCACGGGAAGATAGGATGGACCTTATTAAAAGGGCGCTTACGCCAAGACGCAAATAACTAGGAGGCTACTCTGAAATGGCAATTTTATTTAAAGATAATTTTAGAGAGATCCTAGAACGATACAGCCTTTTTGTGGCTTCTTAAGTTTCAACGTAATTTGGGGGTGATTTTTTAAAATGTCAAAGATAAGAGTTCACGAGCTTGCCAAGGAGTTTGGCATTTCAAGCAAAGAGATGGAGGCCAGAATCAAAGATCTCGGCTATCCTATTAAGAATTACATGAGTACGCTAGAGGATTACGAGGCCAATGAGATAAGAAGCAGACTTCGCAATCAAGAGCCTGAGCAGGAGATAGAGCAACCAAGTAAACAGCCCAAAAAGAAGGTGATTCGTAGAAGGCACAAGGTCCTTCATATAAAGAGGATCATTAGAAATACGCCTGAGGAGGAGTCTGTTCAAGAGGCACAGGAAGTAACCCCCAAAGAGCCAGAAGAATCAAAGGTAGAAAAGGTTGTTAAGGCTGAAGATAAGAGTCAGGAAGAGGCCAAAAAGGTTGTAGAAGAAAGGCCGAAAGAGAAAAAGAGAGAGCCAGAAGATGTTTCATCTCAAAAGGCAAGGATAGTAAGGCCGGCTCCAAAGAAGACAGAGGAAAAGGTCAAGATTATAAAACCAGCGGTTCCTCCTGCTGAAAAAGAAGAGAAGAAGATAAAGGAGGAGCCTAAAGTAACCAAGCCTGCCTCAGATGTTTCTGTTTCTGATAAGTCAGCTCCAAAAGATGTTCAGGAAAAGGAAGAGGTAAAAGAACAGAAAGAACCACAACAACAAGAACAACAAAAGGTTGAGACCAAACCTGAACAGGTTGCAGAAAAAGAGAAGGAAGAGCCTGTTAAAAAGACAGAAAAGGAAGCAGTCAAGCCTGATGCAAAGGAAGCAAAGGAAAAGGCTTCACCAAAACCTTCGTCAAAGCCGAAAGAGCCCAAGCAATTTGTCAAGATCCTTCAAAGACCAAAGATAGAAATAAAGAAGCCTGAAAAGAAAGAGGAACACAAGCCGCGTTCCGTTGAAAAGGCTGCTCCAAGGACTCCGGTAGAAGAACGTCCACAGAGACCTTCCAAGGGAAAGAAAAAAGGCAAGAGGGTGGTCAAGGCCACTGATTTAGGAAGTCTTCCCAAGAAGAGGAAACTCCACAAGAAAAAGGGAAAGAAGGAGGCCATAAGAGAGATACTCAAGGAAGAAGCGGGTATCTCAAAGGTTGGCAGAAAGGGCCCAAAAAGTTCAAAGGCTCAAAAAGAGGCAAAGACCGTTGGTACAGCGCCTATCAAGGCTGAAAAGCGCAAGATTACAATGGTCGAGACCATACAGGTGAGCGAGCTTGCCCAGAAGATGGGGGTTAAAGTAGCTGAGGTGATAATGAAGCTAATGGCTCTTGGAGTCATGGCCACTGCCAACCAGACTGTTGACTATGATACCGCCGCTCTTGTTGCCTCAGAATTTGGCTATGAAGTGGAGAGAAAGAGCGTTGCAGAGGACATAATCGAGCAGGTCCAGAAGGAAGTAAAGGGAGGCGAACCCGTCCCAAGACCTCCTGTTGTAACCATAATGGGGCATGTCGATCATGGTAAGACCACATTGCTGGATGCAATCCGAAAAAGTGACGTTGCAGCAAAGGAGGCAGGTGGAATCACACAGCACATTGGTGCCTATGAAGTTGAGTTACCATCTGGTGAACAGGTGGTGTTCCTAGATACTCCAGGCCATGAGGCTTTCACATCCATGCGTGCTAGAGGCGCCAGCGTTACAGACATAGTTATCCTTGTTGTAGCGGCAGACGATGGGGTTATGGCCCAGACCAGGGAGGCAATAGACCATGCAAGGGCTGCTGATGTTCCCATTATCGTTGCAGTCAACAAGATAGACAAACCAGGTGCCAATCCTGACAGGGTCAAGACAGAGCTTTCAGAGCTTGGACTTATGCCAGAAGATTGGGGTGGAGATACCATTTTTGTAAACGTCTCTGCCAAGATGGGAACTGGCATTGATGAGCTCCTTGAGATGATGGTGCTTCAAGCAGAGGTGCTTGAGCTCAAGGCAGATCCAAATCGTCCAGCCACAGGCTATGTCATTGAATCAAAACTTGATAAGGGTAGGGGGCCTGTTGCAACAC
>JAMOUE010000251.1 GCA_027068235.1 Deltaproteobacteria bacterium
ATCCAAATGGATCGCCTTCTCCTTTTCTGGCAACGCTCTCGTCAAAACTGCCAAAATAGAAAAGATGCTTGATACGATTTTTGGAAGACGCACTATGTCTGACGTGCTGATTCCGCTTAAGCTTATTGCTACGGATCTGCTGAACGGAGAGAAAAAAGTTTTTGATACCAGAGATGATGTCTTGATCCGTGATGCTTTGTTGGCGACTATGGCAATCCCTGGGATCTTTGAAGAGAAGAGGATTGGAGACAGGATTTATGCAGATGGATTTCTCTGCGAAAATTTAGGTATTGGCGAGGCACTGTTTGATACAGTGTTGGCAGTAGATGTGCTAGGATACAATTCGTTTGAAAAAGAGCTTCCCGATAACTTTTTCAAGACCAGCAATGTGTTGGAAATGTTTGAGCGATCCATGAGGCTGATCCTTTATAACCAGACAAGAAGTGTACGAGAAAGCAGTGATAAGAATATACTGCTTTTAGAGCCAAAAACAGAAGCTTTCAAAACTTTTCATTTTCATAAAATTGATGAGATCAGAGCACTGGGCATGAAACTACTCACTCGCAGGCACATAGAGGAGACAATCAAGGGTCTATCATTCCCTTAGCAAGAGATAAATTTGACCAAGCCTCCAAAAAAATGCTATAATTTTCTTGGACAAAGGTGTAGCTGTAGGGGTCTGCTTTCGTAGCTTCACCTGAATTGCTGCCTTTGTCTCTTGCACCATCTTAGGTCTTTGACTGGAATGGTGCCGATTTTCTTCTAAATTGTGGCTCTGAACATAGACGTGAGTAAGATGGTTATTTTACACACAAGGAGAGAGCTATGAATGCACTTTATACTCCCAATAAACTACAAGTTGGTATTGATATCGGAAGCATGAATCACTCTGTAGCTATTAGTGATGATAAGGGAAGAATTGTTCGAGAGTTTGAAATACCACATAGCCAAAAAGGTTTTGATCACTTCTTTGCCATTCTTGATAAAGAGTCCTTACGAAGAGATGCTACTATTGAGATAGCCATGGAAGGCTATAACGGATGGGCACGACCACTAGATGGGTTGATACTCAAACATGGCTACAGGCTCTACAATGTCAATAATGTTAAGCTGGCACGATTCAAGGAGATATTCCCAGGGGCTGCAAAAACTGATGCCATTGATGCCAGAAAGATTGTAGAGCTTTTTTCGCTACAAAAGCATCTACCCATAGCCAAAAAGGTACTCCAAGAAATACAAACATCTGATGAGAGCAATACGCAACTCAAAAAGTTGACTAGAAGGAGAAAACAGCTCGTAGAAGAGAGAATGGTCATCACCAGTAGAATGGGTGCAGACCTACAGGCAGAAGCTCCTGATCTCAAAGCACTTCCTTCCTCTGTGGATGACCTATGGTTTCTACGCTTTATGACGCTCAGAGAAGATATCAGACTACTTGCCAAGGTACATCAATCCACGCTTGAAAAAATACCTCGTATACGAAAGAAACAGATTGAAAAAATTACCGTATGGCAAGCAGGAGCAAAATTTACAGATGCTATCGCCTATATTGCAGAAATGTTTTATGATGATGCTCTGAGGATCTTAGAGCTGAAGCAGAAGATAAAAGATATTGAAAAACAAATTGATACCCTTATCCCTTCATCAAAAATAGCAAGTGTACTCACCACCATACCAGGGTTTGCAGTAGTGAGTGCAGGGACTTTGGCAGGTGAAATAAGTACACTAAATCGCTTTGAGAATGAGGGATCACTGGCTCTGTATCTTGGCATGACAAATCTTGACAACAGTTCAGGTAAACAAAAAGGTAGCAAAAGAAATATGGCAACCAACAGGCATGCCAAGAAAGCTATGATAAATGCCACCATGCAACACAGTAGAAATGCAAAAGAATCAAACATCTATCTCAAAAAGAAGCTATCCCAAGGCAAGAGATATCAGCAAGCAATTCGCTCTCTAGGGAGACACTTGGTAAGAGTCATATGGAGCATGATCGAGCAAGAGAGAAAATATGAGATAAGAGAAAAAGAGTAGGTTTTTTAAGGTGTTAGACAGGAGGAATGTTCAGGTAACAACTACAACTCATCCC
>JAMOUE010000252.1 GCA_027068235.1 Deltaproteobacteria bacterium
GATTGGGTCTAGCAGGTCGCCAACTTTTATGCCATTACGTACTATCTTATCCTCGTAACATGGGCCAATTCCGCGGCCAGTAGTCCCAATCTTCTTGCCTTCGCTCTTTGCTGCCTCCCTGGCATGATCCAGGGCCTTGTGGTAAGGCATGATGAGATGGGTGTTAAAGCTTATCTTGAAACGATCTGGGCTGACACTCCTGCCACGTTTGGCAAGCTCGTCGAGTTCCTCTATCAGGACTGATGGATCAAGCACAACGCCGTTTCCAATGGCACACTTTTTGTCTTCATATAGTATGCCAGATGGTATCAAGTGAAAAATGTATTTTTCACCATCAACCACCAAGGTGTGTCCAGCATTGTTACCGCCCTGAAATCTGACTATGAGATCTGCATATTCTGTAAGAAGATCTACTATCTTCCCTTTGCCTTCGTCTCCCCATTGGGTGCCAACCACAACTACTGTAGCCATTTCTATCACTCCCTCTTTACTTTTCCAACGGGGCAGGATACTTAACCAACATGGAAAAGTCAAATAATGGCTCCGGGGAATCACGGCCCAAAGGGGCAGCCAGTAAAGAAAAAGACCTGGAAAGTAGGAAAGAAGAGAAAAAGACTATTTATGTAGTTGACGGCAGTTCTTATCTCTACAGGGCCTATTTTTCCACACATAGAGAGTTCACAAGCGCAAGCGGTCTTCCCACTCGTGCCATATACGTCATTACAAACATGATGTTAAAGATTCTTAGGGAAAAAGACCCCGAATACATACTAGTGGCATGGGATGCCAAGGGGCCAACGTTCAGGCACAAGCTTTTTGATCAGTACAAGGCCAACCGTCCTCCAATGCCTGATGACCTTTCTGTACAGGTCCCCTATGTAAGAAAGATAATCGATGCCATTGGAATAGCACAACTTGAGATAGAGGGATTCGAGGCTGATGACATAATGGCAGCCGTGGCAAGGAAGTTTGGTGAAGATAAAGGGCACAATGTGGTTATCGTTACGGGAGATAAGGATATGCGTCAGCTTGTCTCCCAAAATGTTATCTTGTGGGACCCCATGAAGGACAAGATTACCGATCTTGAGGCCTTTACCAAGGAATATGGTATCGAACCCAGCCAATATCCAGATGTTCAGGCCCTTTCTGGAGATACTTCAGACAATATTCCTGGTGTCCCTGGTATTGGCCCTAAGACTGCCCTAAAACTCATAAAGGAATATGGCTCTATAGAGGATCTTGTTGCCAACCTGGATAGCCTCAAAAAGGGTAAGTTGAAGGAGCGGCTTCAGGAACACAAGGATGAACTGTTTTTATGGAAACAACTTGTCAGTCTTGATGATGGAATTCCTGAAGAGATAGAGCTTAAGGAGATAAAAAGAAGGAAAAGGGACGACAAGAGGCTGTTTGGGCTTTTTAAAGAACTCGATTTTGAAAGCCTGATACCTTTGGTCTCAGATGGAAAGATACTTACAGATGAGGGCTATTTTCTTATTCAAGATAAAAAGAGGCTTTCCGACTGGATCAAGCAAAATGCTTCCAAGGGTTGTTTGGTGCTGGATACTGAAACCACAAGTCAACATCCTATCCGGGCCAAGCTCGTTGGAGTAGGGCTTTGTTTTTCGCCACCAGAGGTTGCCTACGTGCCAGTTGGCCATAACGTGGCAGATTCCCAAATTGATCTTGACTCTTTGCAAGAGATATTAGGGCCTTTACTCTTGGATGTTCGGTTAGAAAAGGTTGGGCAAAACATCAAGTACGATCTTATTGTTCTTAAAAGGCACGGGCTTCCAATTAAGAATGTTACCGGGGATACAATGGTGGCCTCTTATCTCCTAGATCCAACAAAGAGACGTCACAACCTTGACGAAATAGCACGTGATGTATTGGGTCATAGGATGATCTCCTTTAAAGAGGTCACAAAGGAGCTTGGAAGGGGAAAAGACTTTTCAGACGTGGCACTAAAAAAGGCCATGGAATATGCATGTGAGGATGTTCATGTTACTGCAGTTGTGAAGGAAAAATTTCATAAAAGTTTGAAGGAGAAAGGGTTGTGGGATCTGTATGCTAGGGTTGAGGTGCCGCTCA
>JAMOUE010000253.1 GCA_027068235.1 Deltaproteobacteria bacterium
TTCTTTAGGCCATGTATTCAATCTTTCAAGGCGAAAAGGTTTTTTTGGAGTATTTCAGGAAAATGGCCGCTTTATTCCCCTTTTTGACACCATTAAACTCTGCCGGACCACTGGTAAACAGCTGGTGGATATAGAAGAAGTGAAATCACGCTGTCCAGATACCCCGGTCTTTGATAAAAAAGAGTTGCTTGAGAGCTTTAGGCATCTAGCCTATGAAGTTCAGGAGGTTTTCATTGGAAGCGATCCAGATGCTGAAGGAGAAAAAATCGCCTATGACCTGATGATAGAGCTTGCGCCTTATAACCAAAACATAAGGCGTCTTGAGTTTCATGAAGTTACCCCACGGGCCTTCCGGCAGGCCATTCAGCAACCGGCTGACTTTAACTTGAACCGTGTCAAGGCCCAAATTACTCGAAGAGTAGTGGATCGCTGGGTAGGATTTGTGCTTTCCCAACGCCTTTGGCAGGCCTTTGGTAAAAAAACACTTTCTGCAGGACGGGTTCAAAGTCCTGTTTTAGGCTGGGTTATAAAACGGGCAGAAGAAGCCAAAGAGAAAAAGGCCAAAATAATCTTTTATCTCTTTGACCAGCCTTTAGCCCTTGAAATTGAAGACCTTCAGCTTGGCGCCAAGGTGGCGGAAGAAATTGAGCAAAACCTTTTCTGGGATATTATAAAAGAAGAGGAAGTGACCAAAAATCCTCTGCCGCCTTACACCACCGACAGTGTGTTACAAGATGCTAGCCAGAAGCTGGGCTATTCCACCCGGCAAACCATGAATCTTCTACAGGAGCTTTTTGAAAGCGGGCTCATTACCTATCACCGCACAGATTCTACCCGCATCTCTGAAGCTGGGCGTTACCAAGTAGCAAAGCCTTATATTGTTTCTCATTTTGGGGAGGAATTCTTTTTCCCGCGGGCTTGGGGAGAAGGTGGGGCCCATGAAGGCATTCGTCCCACCAGAGCACGGGAAGCAGCAGAAATCCGATATATGGTTGGAGCAAGCCTTCTCTCTTTTTCCAACCCAGATCAGGCAGTGAAGCTCTATGAGCTTATTTTTCGCCGTTTTATGGCCAGTCAAATGCGCCCAGCAAAGGTCATGGTGACCACTATTTCCTTTAAAACGCCATCCTATGAGTGGGAAGAGGACTTTGTAACCCAAATCCTTCAGGAAGGCTTTGAAAAGATGTACCCCACCTTTAACATCATCAAAATTCAAAAGGAGGCCTGTCCAGAAAAGGTGCAGTTGAAGCATATTCCCAAAATCGAGCTTTTCACTGAAGGAACTCTGGTGCAGGAGATGAAAAAACGCGGTTTAGGACGGCCTTCCACCTATGCGGAAATCGTTACCACCCTTATACAGCGCCATTATGTGAAGGTGCTTCCGGGAGGAAGGCTCTATCCCACGAAATTGGGACAACAAGTTTATGAATACCTAAAGGAGCATTTCCCTCGGGAAGTGGATGAAAAACTTACCCGCCAATTAGAGGAGGCCATGGACAAAATCGAAGCTGGAATAGTGGATTTTCAGGAAATTTTGCAACAAGCCTATGAAATAAGACATTATCTTGAGGAATAGAAAACAGAGGCTATTTTTTTAACTTATTTCAAAAAATGGATGTCCTTTTTGCCTAAAAATTGACTTAACTGGCTGCCTGTTGTTATACTATTTGAACAAAAAGTATAACTTTTTGTTTTAAAAAGGAGCAGTGTGATGACCAAAACTTTTACTGCAAAGGTATCATCCAAAGGTTGGGTTGTCATCCCTTCAGCTTTACGCAAGCGGCTAAAAATCAAACCGGGCACCATTGTGGAATTTCAAGAAGCAAAGGGGAAAATAACTATTATTCCACAAACAAAAAATCCTGTAGAAGAACTTTTTGGCAAATGGGCAGGAGAAAAATCGCTTACACAAGCCCTTTTAGAAAGCAGGGCCAAGGAATTAAGGCGTGAAGAAAAAAAACTACATAATTGATAGTTTTGCCATGCTAGCCTTTTTCCAAAACGAAAGGGGCGGAGTTACAGTCAAAAACATACTGCTTGAGGCCAGCCAGCGGAAAGT
>JAMOUE010000254.1 GCA_027068235.1 Deltaproteobacteria bacterium
AACATCTGGACTGGTTTCTTGTGGCAGCTTCCATTGGCAGTTTGGTATTTGCCGGAGTGCTTCTTTGGATTCAGTTTACAGGGTGAGATCCTGCTCTATATCATCAAGCTCTTTCTCTACTATTTGGCCACTTTCCTGATCCTTGACTAGCACCTTTATCCTTTCTTCGGCCTTTTGAAGAAGTTTGGCGCAGTGGTTGGAAAGTTTCATGCCCTCTTCAAAGAGGCTTACTGCCTGCTCCAGGGGCAGGTCTTGTTTTTCCAATCTTTCTACTATCTCTTGAAGCCTCTCCAGGCCGGTTTCAAAATCAAGAACCTCTTCATTTTTCTTGCTTTTTTTATCTTTTCCTTTGGGAGCCATTGCAGATTATCGTCTCTTTTTCTGTAATGATATAGTCCATGAATTGGTCGTGAGGTTTAACTGGTAAGCTATTATCAAGCACTTGCAATGAAAAGGCAAGCCCAATTCTTATTGCCCTTGGTGCTTCATTAGAGAGGAATCTGTCATAGAATCCCCCACCATAGCCAAATCTGCCTCCTTGCCTGTCAAAGACACTGCCTGGCACTATGACAACATCAAGGTGGGCAGGGTCTATTCTGGTGCATTTATCTGGGTCTGGCTCCATAATAGAAAATGCTCCGGGTCTTAATTGATCTAGTGAGGTTATTTTGTAACAAAGTAGTCTTTTCTCTTTTACCAAGGTCCTTGGCAGAGCTATTTGTTCCTTGTCTGAAATGCGTCTTTTGATTTCAGAAAGCGTATTTACCTCGCTTCTAAAGGAGTGGAAAAAAAGCGGGAGCTTACACTCTCTGTAAGGTCTTAGCTGACGAAGATTTTCTAGGATCTTGTTACTGTATTCCTCTATCTGGGATGGAGAAAGGCCATCTCGTAAGGCAAGTATTTTCTTTCTAAGATCCAAGGGGCTTTATTAGATTAAGAAAGGGTAAGTAAGGTTACATACTTTGGCCTGGCACGAAGAATATCTTCATGCACGAAGAGCGTTTTATCACCCTTTTGCTCCAGACGGGTTTGCAGTTGTTGTCACGAAATTGGATACTGCGTCCTGTGGGAAGGGTTTTTACTGACCTGGCAACCAGGTATAGAGCACCGTCTGTGCCGTAAAACTTGGAGCCTACTACACGGACTGTCATGCCAGGAGAGAGTTTCATATGAATGCGTTCTACAAACCAACTTGGGGCAGTGATTACATTAAATGATCTGGAATTGGATTCTAGTACGAAACATTTAAGTCCTCTGAATTCGCAACCTGAAGATTTTAGGACCGTGCCCGATACAATTATTTCAGTGTTTTCATCATAGCCTACACTATCTGAATCAGCTGCACATACACAGGTTAAAGAGAACATAAAAGCAAGTAGTGAAGTCGTAAAAAACAAAACACCTTTATGCATAGGCACCATTCCTCTCCCACCGGATGAGATTTTAGATAATATGTTAAGAACCATTACGCAACAACCGTGCCGATTCTTTTATTAAAGGTTTACTAGGGACTTGTCATGCACACAAGACCCTGTAAACAAAAGGATAAGGGCCTTTTATGTTCTTTTCAAGAGATTTTGAAAATGGCTCATGGCCGTGAGCATCACATCTAGCTCAAAGTCGTAGATGTGCATAGCGCAAATTTTGCATTTATGCATTTTTTGCATTTTGCATAGCTGCAAGAATTGCATTTTCTTCTCTTAAAAAAAATTAAATTCATAAAAAAGTGCTTTAAGTAATATATTCGTGGAAAAGTGCAGCCTTTTGTTGGGGATAAGGCAGTTTGACCGGCGTAGGGTAATGAAGGAAAGGGCAGACATGGTGGCTAAAGAGCCTATCAGCCTGATTGTAGCGTAAATATGTGTCTTTTAAGGTGGTTATCTACTTAATTGGCAACTCAATATAGTGAAAAGACAAAAAAAGAAGGCCTTCTTATAGGAGGTATCAGAAGGCCTTCGGGGAGAGGAGGGTTGGGAGGGATAGGGAGTTTTGCTATGTTCAATTTATTTAAAGCAAGCTTTGTGCCATTCTTTGTTTCGTTTCCTTGTCGTGTTAATTTGTTTAAGTATCTGCACGTATCGTGCCATTTAAATTGTTTTTAAATTACTTTCGCTTCTTATAGCCATATTTTTTGATCTTGTACTGTAATGTCCTTAAGGAAATTCCAAGGATATCAGCAGCTTTTTTGCGATGTCCCTTTGTGATTTCAAGGGTTTTTTCAATGGCCTCTTTCTCTATTTCCTCAAGTGGTTTGAGTTCCTGCGCAGAAGTTTCGCTCTTATTCGGCTCTGACGAGTCAGGAGCATTCAGGTCTAGAAAGGATAGATCGCTGCGTTTTAGCTCTTGTTGTTTTTCGTCTGCAAGGATGACAGCCCTTTCAATGGCATTATACAACTCCCTGATGTTGCCAGGCCACTTGTACGATTTCAGAAGTTCTAGGGCCTCAGGACTTATATCTTTCATCTGCTTGCCCACCCGCATGGAAATGGTTCCAAGCAGATGATGGCTTACTGCCTCTATTGCACCAGGCCTTTTTCTAAGAGGAGGAAGCTCTATGGGAAATACACTCAATCTGTAATAGAGGTCTTCCCTGAATGTCTTGTCCTTTATCTTGGCCTTCAGATCCTGATTTGTTGCCGCCACGATCCTGGCGTTGGTGGTCAGGGTAATTGTGCCTCCAACCCGTTCAAAGGCCTTTTCTTGCAGTATGCGAAGGAGTTTGGCCTGGGCTGCAAGAGGCATTTCTCCTATTTCGTCAAGGAAGATGGTTCCATCCTGGGCAAGTTCGAACTTACCCTGTTTGGTTTTTATTGCCCCAGTGAAGGCACCTTTTTCGTGGCCAAAAAGCTCAGATTCTATGAGGGTTTCAGGTATGGCAGCACAGTTTAACTCTACAAAAGCCCCTTTTTTCCCGCTTAACTGGTGTATTACCTTTGCAATCAGGCTTTTCCCCGTGCCGCTTTCTCCATGTAAAAGTATGGTTGCTTCAGTGGTTGCAACCCGTTGAATCTGCTGCCAAACCTCCTCCATACCTGCAAATATTACATTTGTGGGAGGGAGGCCATCAGTTAGTTGAGTCTGCCAAAGTGTATTACTATTTATAAGAGTCTGCCGTTCAAGTACCTTTTCCACGGCAAGTCTCAACTCGTCCGGGTTTTTAAGCGGCTTTATGAGATAGTCAAGGGCACCGCACTTCATGGCCTCCACAGCGTTTTCTACTGAGGCATAGGCTGTAAGGATAATAAAATCTGTTTCAGGAGACTCCTTTTTGACTTTTTTCAGCAGGTCCAAACCAGACATTTCTGGCATCTTCAGGTCTGAAATGATAAGATTTGGTGCAAATTTTTCCATTATCACAAGGGCCTCAGGGCCGCTGTAGGCACCCCTGACATCGTATCCTTCCTTTTTCAAGATACGGCTTGCAAGAAGAACAAGGGATTTTTCATCATCAACAACAAGGATTCTAAAATCTTTTTTTTCCATTGTTTAACCTATTCAATTTACTTAAAGCTATTATTGCAGAGAGCCTTTTTAAAAGGCATGAGCCGTCATTGCGAGGCGGCGCTTTCCCCATTTTTTAATGTAAGATCATCAAAACTGTTTATAAATTAGTTGGCATA
Source organism: Deltaproteobacteria bacterium (assembly GCA_027068235.1). Lineage (GTDB taxonomy): Bacteria > Desulfobacterota > Dissulfuribacteria > Dissulfuribacterales > QOAL01 > JAADCZ01. The sequence continues at coordinate 3,621 of JAMOUE010000254.1, forward strand.
TCTTATGGTATCAAGTTGATGGACTGCTTATTCTTCATCAATCCTACATCAGGTTCTGGACAGGGGCGCAGGCTTGCTGACCAGATAGAACAGTTCAGTATTCCAGCACCTGTCTTCAAACAGGTGGTCTTTACCGATCCAGAAAGGCTTTCTCAGCAGGTATATTCCTGTGCAAAAAACAAGGATCTTGTTGTTCTTTGCGGTGGTGATGGAACGGTCAGCTCCATTGTCTCACACCTTGTAAATCTAGAACAGATCCCACCGATAGCCATTATACCACTTGGCACAGGAAATGACATAGCAAGAGGGACAATGTGGCTGAAGAGCTGGATGAAATTTGGTTTAGATGGCCTTTTCTACGCAATAAAAGAGGGACGATGCGGAAGCCTTGATGTCTGGCAACTGCAGATTGAGCGGGCGGGCAGCTCTAAACATTATACACTATGCGCCTATGTAGGCATCGGTTACGATGGCAGGGTTTGCCAAGAGTTTTTGAGGCTCAATCAGTTTTTCATAAAACGCAAGATTTCTACCAGCGTAAAGAGGCTCCTCTATCTGCCTGCAGGACTTAGAATATTTTATAAGAATCTTTTACATCCAGAGCGGATTCGCTGCACCATCTGCTATAATGATGAAAAAGGAAAAGATGTTCAGGCAGGTGAAGACCGTTTGGGTCAGATCCTTTTTTGTAACACAGGTTATTACGCTGGAGGGAGCTTGTTATACAAGGATTTCAGCATTGATGATGGATTGATGGAATTTTTTGGACTCAAAGGTTATCTTTCTTACATGCAGTTGCTTTTTGAGGGACGGCTGCCTGTTCGGCATTCTTCCATTATTCCTGTAAAGTCCAGTTCATTCCAGATGGAGTTTTTCAGTTCCGCATACTTCCAAGTAGATGGTGAACCAATGGGGCTCCTTGAAAAGGGCAGTAAGGTCAAGTTGGAGCTTTTTAGAAAAGTGCCATTACTTACTCCTTTTCTAGATAAATACGCCAAGAAAAAGCTCAAGGAGCTGAGACCATCGCCTGAGTTAAACGAGCTCTCCTCATCGGTCAGACCAGTAGTTACGTAATTTGACATTAGTGACGATAGATAATCAAAAGGCATCTATTTATAAAATTGTTGGATGAGGAGCTAAGCATGGAAAGAAGACAATCTCCCCGCTATCCTGTGAAATTAAGGGTATATTTTCCAGAATACCGTCTTTGGGGATGCACGAAGAATCTCTCTATTGATGGATGTTTCGTATCAATAGATAAAAAGATAAATGAAGGATTTGTAGCTGAAATCTTACTCGAGCTTCCTTTGATTGGTGCAATTTCACTTAAGGGGTATGTGGTTCATTCTGGGATGAAAGACGATGGACTTGGTATGCAGTTTGTGCAAGTCCGCTTTGCCCAAGAAGAGTCTTCATATTATTCGATTTTTACTGACTACGTTAAACTACTTCCAGAACACGAACGTATAAGAGCCGAGTATTTAAAGAAGGTTCACAAGGGAATTATTAAATTACAGGTTATGCCAGATGAGGGTTCGTGTTAATGCAAACGTGGTTTTTTCATCCGCTCCCCTGGTGGTTGACATCCGCCTTTGTATTTATAGTAGGGCTTTGTATAGGTAGTTTTTTAAATGTATGCATCTGCAGAATTCCAAAGAATGTCTCAATAGTTACTCCAAGCTCCAGTTGTCCCAAATGTGGTCATAGGCTTAAATGGTGGGAAAATATACCAATAGTCAGTTTTATCTTGTTAAAGGGGAGATGTTCAGGCTGTGACACTCCTATCTCATATCAATATCCACTGGTAGAGCTTTTGACAGGCTTGATTACTCTGGGTTTATGGAGCAAATTTGGGCCTTCGTGGGAGTTTTTAGTCTATTGGATATTTTCGTGTAGTCTTATTGTTGTAACCTTTATAGATCTTGCTTGGAAGATAATCCCTGATGTCATCTCCTTACCTGGAATCCTAGTTGGCTTTCTAGCCTCCTTTTTGGTTTCTGATATTACCTGGCTTGATTCACTAATTGGGATTTTGATGGGCGGCGGTATCCTATATCTTGTTACATGGGGATATTACCTGGCCACAAAGCGTATAGGCATGGGCGGCGGTGATATCAAGCTTCTTGCAATGATAGGGGCATTTTTGGGATGGCAGGCCATTCCCTATGTGATTTTTTTGAGCGCACTTTCTGGTTCTATAATAGGCATTGTCTTTATTCTCATCAAAAAGACAGGCAAAGATTATCAGATTCCTTTTGGTCCATTTTTGGCTGCAGCAGCTGAAATACATCTCTTTTGGGGTAAAGAAATTTTAAATATCTCCTCCAACCTCTTTTCTTTTCATTCGTAAGTGCCGATATAAAAAATAACTGCTTGTTGCACTGAAATACCTAGAAATCTAAAGAATATATTTTTAAGCTATGAATAGAAAACGTGTGCTTATAATAGATGATGAATATGAGGTGAGATCGCTGCTTGGCAATTATATTCAGCGAATGAAGGAATATGAGCCAACGCTTGCCAAGGATCTTGACGAAGGACTTGCTCTTGCCAAAAACAACGACTTTACCCACATACTTTGTGATTATTATTTGAGCAAAGATGAAGATGGGCCTACAGCAATAGATTTCCTACAAGAAGCAAAGGCTGCAGGCGTTACCTCCAATATCATCATAATGTCAGGCAAGGCAGAGGTGGATATGGCTGTGGAGGTAACCAAGATGGGGGCTGTGGATTACCTGGCCAAGCCCATAACCTTTGCACAGTTGGAATTTACCCTCAAAAGGGCTGAAGAAAGGGAAAAACTCTATAAGGAAAATGTACAGTTAAAACAGCAGGTTGAAGAAAAATATGCCTTCTCAAACATTATTGCCAGAAGTCCTCAGATGGAAAGGATTTTTGAGGTGATAGAGAAGGTCAAAGACTATAAGACCACGGTTTTGGTTACAGGTGAAAGTGGTACAGGAAAGGAACTTGTATCGAGGGCGCTACATTTCAACAGTATTAGGAAACATGCTCCATTTGTAGCAGTAAATTGTGGCGGAATTCCAGAGAATCTTTTGGAGAGCGAGTTGTTCGGCCATGTAAAGGGTGCCTTTACAGACGCTGTACGTTCGAAAAGGGGATTGTTTGAAGAGGCCCAAGGTGGGACGTTGTTTCTTGATGAAATAGGCGAACTTCCTATGTCTTTGCAGGTGAAATTGCTGCGGGTACTGCAAGAGCACGAGATAAGGCCTGTTGGGGATACAAGGACCATCAAGGTGGATGTCAGAATAGTTGCTGCAACGGCGCGTGACCTTGGAGAACTGGTCAGAAAGGGAAAGTTTAGGGAAGACCTGTATTACCGCATAAATGTCTTAACTATAGTAATTCCACCCCTTAGAGAGCGTAAAGAAGATATAAGGCTTCTGATTGACCATTTCATAAAAAAATATAACAAGGTGATAACGCCCAAAGAGGTGAAGGGTGTCAGCCCAGAGGCCATGCAGGTCCTCATGAATTACAAGTGGCCGGGAAATGTACGTGAACTCGAAAATGTTATAGAGCGGGCACTTGTCCTGACAGAGCATGAAACCATTCAGCTGGAAGACCTGCCAAGCAATCTGCATTCTATAGAGATACCTACACAAAAAGATAGTACTGGTCAGTTCGTACCAGAGACCCTTTCCATAAAGAAAAATGCCAAAAAGATGGAACGCAGGCTTATAACCCTAGCCCTTGCCAAGACGAGAGGGAACAAGACACAGGCTGCTCAACTGCTTGAAATAAGCCTTCCAGCACTCCTATACAAGATGAAAGAGTATGGATTAAGGGCCTGATTCCGGAAAGCTTCTAACAAAGGCCTCTGCCTTTTTCATGTCTTGCGGTCTGTCAACATCTATTACCTTCCCCATGTCAACAGCCCTAAACTCCAGGCCGCTTGAAAAAAGTTTTGACAAAAAGGCCCTGAGTGCAGGAAAGTCCTCATTGCCATTAATTTCTTTTGCCATGCCAGGCAGAAGATAGACGCCACATGTCACGGCATCTCCCTTTGCGCCTCCAATGCTTGTTATCTTCTCCCTGTCTTCATGATCAAGTTTTACAAAGAGGGGTTTCTCATCGTCTACATAACCACTTATGCCCAATGTAACTGAGTCAGGGGGGCTGGTCTTGGCCTTTTCCACAAAGGTCTTTAGCGCTCCGGGCCTGTAAATGGAGTCAACTGTGGTTATGAGCATTCTTTCATGTAAGTCAGCCTGTTTGAGGATTGTTAAAAAACTTTCGGCAGAGCTATTTGTATCTTTACAGATTATTTCAAATTCCATGTCTGGAAAGTTATCTGTCAGATAGTTGGAGCAACTTTCACAAATAGAGCGTCTAAAGATTACTCTAATTCGTTTTATACCTGCGCGTTTGAACTCTAGAACAGTTCTGCCAAGTAGCTCCTTACCATTTACCTTTAAAAGAGGCTTT
>JAMOUE010000255.1 GCA_027068235.1 Deltaproteobacteria bacterium
CTGTGGACCTTTGTTGCAAATTCCCTTGTAATCTTATCTGCCTCAGCCCTGGTTCTTATTACATGGGGAGTAAGTATAAAGATAAGCTCCTTCTTCTCTTTTTTGGTGCCTTTTGAGCCAAAAAGATAGCCAAGAACAGGGATATCTTTGAGTATGGGAATACCAGAATGGGTTACAGTGTACTGGGTGCTCATGAGTCCACCCATTAGAATATGTTGACCGTCCCTAGCTATTATATACGTCGTTGCCTTTCTGTTGGTAATCCTTGGAGATGTAATTCCAGCAGTGGCCTGATCATTTACTTTACTTACTTCCTGGGTTACCTCCATCCTTACAAGGCCACTGTCATTAATGTAGGGTTTTACCTGAAGGATGATACCAGTCTTCCTATACTGTACACCTTTGGTGGTTACCCCACCAGATGATATGGTGGTATCAGATAGAGTAGGAACATCTTCACCAATCTCTATACGCGCCTCCTGATTATCTGCTGCAAGAATGTTTGGGGCTGAAAGGATATCGACATCGGTGTTTTCAGCAAGGAGATTTATAAGGGCCCTAAGACTTGCATCTCCATCGTAAAGGGCATAAGTAAAGCCAGGCAGACCCTTACCAAGACCTGTATCCTGAGCCAGCTCTTTACCTGCGTCCAACATCATATTGGCATTATATGGGGAGCCACCAATATTTATTCCTTTGTTTTCAATAAACCACTCAACACCATACTTGACATCATTAGTCAATGAGACTTCTGCAATCAGGACCTCTATCAAGACCTGTCTTGGAATTATATCGAGTTTATCCAGGACCTCTTTTATGATGGCATAATCCTTGGGACGTGCCTTGAAGATAAGGGAATTGTTCGTCTCGTCTGCGATAATCTTTACCTCGCCAGACAGTTCCCCTGAAGTACCAACAACCTTTGTCTTCTTTGTCTGATTGCGACTTTCTCTCTTGACGATAACCTTCTTCTTGGACTTTGAAGACGAACTCTCTCCATAAAGTTCGTTTAATATATCAGCGAGTTCTTTGGCCTGACCATTTTGGACAAAATAGACATACACCTTGCTACCTTTGTCCAACTGCCCCTGATCAAGCTCTCGTATCCACTTACCTACCTGATCCAAGACGTTTTTCCATCTTGTCACAACAAGAAGGGCATTCAAGGTCTTTAAAGGAATGATCTTGAGCCCGTTTGAATCGATACCAGGACGCTTGTAAAGGACATTTGCTGAAAATATACTTTCAAGATCCTTTGACAAATCCTCAATATCTGCATTTTCCAAGGTAAACATGCGCCAGTAGACGCTTTTAAATATGTTTTCGTCGAGTATGGCAAGTATCTTCGAAACCTTAGAGACGTTTTCCGCAGTGTCTGACAAGATTATGCTGTTACTGCTAGGTACTGGGATTATCACGGCACCAGGGCTGACAAGATTTCTTAAGTTTGAGGCTGCGTGAGATGCCGAGAGATACTGTAATTGTATAACCCGAATCACATCCCCTGCCTTTTTAGGCCTTTTCTTGGTGGTTACAAGCACACCCATTTTGGGGCTGTTAGCCTTTCTCACCACCTTATACAGTCCATGTCCACCTGGTGTAATGGCAAGCCCCTGCATTTGAAGCACCGAATTTACAAGATCCAGCAGCTCCTTCTTGGTATAATTCCCCTTAATATGTACAGAGATGGTGCCTTTTATTGTAGGCTCGACCACAAAATTTAGCCCAAGAATCTGGCCTAAGATTTGGTCAAGAACTGGATAGATATCCATATTGTCCAAAGATATCTCTACCTTACGTCTTTCATCATCTCTAGCTCCCTGATAAGGAGAGGCCCCATAAGAAGCATCATATTCAAGCTTCGCATCCTTTTTCACATCACCTTTGGCCTTTTGCGCCATAGTGACACCACAAAAGCCAAGAAAGAGAAAAAGGAAACATAGAATAGTTGGTATTAATTTATTAATCATTGTCATAACTTTGCCTTGTCTCCCAGGAAAAGTCCTTCTATTTCCATATTTATCCTATATTCTGACTTTTTACCCCTGACTGATGAGAAATTGACATTATTTATACGCTGAAAACGTTTTTCCCTGTCAAGGGCCTGAAGAAGCTCTAGAAACTGTGGCAGATCACTTTGTAAGTTAAATATAGATACTGCAAGCCTATAACTTCGCCACCTTCTTGAGCTACCACTTCTGTAAACAAGAACCTCTACTCCAGCCTCCTTTGCCTTTTGCAAAAAGGCATTTTGCATATTTGTTGCTACAAGCTGTAATGTATCACCTGGAATCAACCTCTTTTTGAGATTCTCAAAACGATTTTTCTCTTGCGAGAATTCTTTGTCAATATTTGCAAGATTTTTGATCCTCTTTTTGAGCCGTTGAATCTTAAGCTGTTGTGCCTCAAGCTCTGTCCTCTTCGCTTCGATCTTCGCATTGATTGGACTAAGTATAAATATATACCACATGATTAAGGCGATAATAATAACTCCATACCGCACCAAAGTAGACTGCTTTTTTTGACCAAATAAGTTGCCTAGCATTATATCTCAATCCTAATTTGTAACGTTTTATTTCTATTTAAAAATTGCCCTGTTTGTCTAGGAAGAGGGCTTCTTTCACATCTATTAATATTAAGTTGAAAGCGCTCTAATTCTTCTGAAAAAATTGCTTGATTTTAAGCTCTACAGTATATCTCTCTCTGCCCTGCCTATCTTTTGTAACTGGAGAGACGAGCTTTACACTAGTAAAAAGCTGACTCTTTCTCCATGCCTCCATAGTACTTACTGCAGAACCGCCTTCAGCAGAAACCTTGAGCACATTATTTCTTAAGGTGAAGTACTTAATCCAGGCATCCATAGGAGTCCTTTCAGCCAACTCCTTTAATATTACCAAAAGTGATGGGCGTTCATTCAAAAAGTCTATCATGTCCTGTTCTATGGCCTTAAGTCTTTGTAATTTTTCAAGTTTGGCCTTTAAAGGAGCAAAACGCCCTTCCAACTCCTTAACCACTGCAACATTCTGATCCAATTGCCGAGATACCTTTATAAGCTTATAGAACCTGATACCAGTAAAAAGTAGCAAGATGGCAAATATCCCAACCAAGGCCAGTTGTAAGGCATTAACCCGAAGGCGAAGGGGCTTTTTCCTGGGTCTCTGATCAAATGCGATTTGAGGATAGATACTAGTGCCAAGAGCCGCTGCAGAAAGGCCAAGATTCCAGCCTAAATCTTTACATAGTGGCTCTATGGCTTGATCCGTGCACGGATCGATGCCACTTAAACCATCTAGATAAAGATCTTCCGTATCACTCTTAAATATTACAAGCCTGCTGTCATCATTAAAGCCGAAAAAATGAAGTTTTTCCCTTATATCTTCAGATTTTACAGAATGACAACCTAACCATCCATCTTTGCCATGAATACTCAGGATTTTATCATATTCTTCTAGATGCAAACTAATACAAGGGAATGATATACCTTCACTTCTTCTCAAGAGGATATCGTTTCCGAGGCTGCATGGAGCTATACAAAAAAGACTTTTTTTGTGACCAGAACGCTCAACCTGTTCAACAATAGAATCTATAAAGGCGCGCTTTGTATAAGCGATAAGAACATGGGTTTCGTTTCCGTTCTTATAAGACCAGCAATCAAAATATATATCTTCCAAAGGAAGATGGATGTGTGTGGCTACAGAGAGCCTGACACTGTTTTCTGCCTCATCAGTGCTAAGGCCCTTGAATTTAAGTTCTCGCAGATAATACCGATTTCTAGGTATGGCAATACAGAGACGGCGCCCTCTTTTGGGCTTTAATTGACCAAGGAGGCTGCCAAGACGTTCAACACTGTTTCTGCCTATTACCTCTCCGTAAAGGGCAACGTCTTCCCTTGACCACTTATTTAATTTCTTTTTCAAAAAGGCGTATTTAAGCTGTTGTTCTCCCAAAAATATGCCTAATATTTCGCCACCAAACAAAGCCTTTCCCCTTATTGAAATCGCGGTACCTGCTGCCAATGTACCAAGATAAAACCAGCTTTTGCACCTGCAGCCTTTTTAAAAAACACCTGATAACATGACTGGTATGCACATGTCTTGAACCTCATAGTTCCAAGCCCTTGGCCATCTTTAAAATATTCTTTTCCCAATATGTCAATGAGGGGCTGTGGAGCTACCTCTTCTACAATCTTCTCACTACCGTTATAAACGGTCAACAGATCTTGCAAGCCACCTTCCCATGAGGCTTCAGAGTCATCATCGTTCTGGGCTTCTCCATTTGCCCACTCTAATGGCCCCCAAAACAGTTCAGGAGTAACACCTTTTACTAGCAACAGTTGTTCCAGCAAGACAAATTTACCATTTGCAGGCTCGTAAGGGGGCAGCAAAGAGAGATAGTAATCCTTTTCTGCGCCTGAAGGTCTTTCATCATCATCGTTATCTTTCCAGTCCAAAATAGACTCTGCAATCGCCCGTCCTTCGTCTTTTCCCAATAAAGTTGAAAAAAACGCCTCTAGTTCATCTTCAGATGCCTTATTGATATCAAGCTTTCCCCTTTCGTCCTCAATGGAGAATGTAACCTCTTCACCTCCTATCTCTATCTTATATTCTGAACCGTCTGGAACGACAAACTCGTCACCTTCACTAACATCTTTGTCGTTATTCAAAGGGGCAATATGTGAGGAAACAAGATTCAAGACCGAGCTGATGGCAAGTTGAGCCCTCAATAGATTCCAGTTGTTAAAAGATAGATTCCTTCTAAGCGTGGTCTCAAAGGTAAAATAGCCTCCAAGCATAGACAAGAGCGCAATAACCCACAAAACCATAATGAGAACAGCTCCCCTTTGCCCGGAAAATGGCCTTTTAAACATTACATTACACCTACCGGTATAACAGTCCAGCTTCTTGAATCACTATCGCGCCCCTTGTCCTTGTTGGAATCACCTTTAAAATCAACACTAAGGCCGATCTCAATGGGAAGAGATCGCCTTTTTTGGGCCTTCTCTGGCCACTTGCCAGGATTTTCTTCCTGCTCAGAAGAATCAAGGTGGTATGAAAAATATATGGCCTTCACACCCTCTAAGGCCGCAACAGTCCACCCCTTTTTATTTAACTCTTCTTTGGAAAGGTCATAGAACCTATCTGGTAGCTCTTCTGATACCTCTTTCCTTGTAACAACAACCTTTTGGGCATAGTAGAGCTTCTCTTCCGTTTCATTGAGCCAATAGACCACCTTCAAAAGCCCTCCTCTTCCTATGCCCTGGGGACCATATGTGGTTACAAAAAGAAGCTTATCGCCTTCTCCTTCAAACAAAAAAAAGGTTGCAAGATCCCCCTGCCCTGGCCGCACCACAGCCTCTAGTTGCCTGTAGAGCAAACCTTCAAATGCAGCCTTTGGGAAAAATGACTTATTGAGACTTATGACTCGATTGTATGCGTTTATACCTGAACGAAGGGCCATTGACAGGATAACTACAAGAACCGCCATAAGAGTCATGGAGACTAGAATCTCAAGAAGCGTAAAGCCCCTACTATCTTTCACTGCCTTCCACCTCTTTTACAGGAACCCAGAATGTCAGGGTAAAGGTCCTTTTTTTATCAGGGGGGACTATCTTTAATACGATTTCTTTGAGATCGTCTGTCTCAATAGTCCTTACAGATCCATCGGACGATGTGATTTTTGCCGAAACAGGGCCAGATTCCACAAGATAAGACCAGCCAGGATTTGTTTCCAATTGGCCACTTTCATCAGATGGAAATTGTTTTTTGGCCTTCCATGAATCTATGAGCTGAACTGCTATCTGGTATGCAACTTTTGCCTGCATACCTCGAAATGCCTGCGAATGGCCTTGAGCAAATATTGCCATACACACACCAATGGCGATACCTGTGATGGCTGTAGCCACCAGGACCTCCATCAAGGTAAAACCTCTCTGCCAATAAAAATGGCTATTATCCAATTTAGTGGTTGGCAACCTCATGTCTTATGCTCGCCCAAATAACGCCAATTTCAAACTTATCTTTTCGTCCTTGATCCCATGACAGGTCTATTTCGCCTCCACTTGAGCTGCCATCTGGGTAAAAGGTCACACCATAGAGCCCATTGCCAAACTCTACTATGCCGTCAGCAGACACCTCTATGGTCTTTGGAATATCTGATAGCTTTTTGCCTTTTATGCCAAACTTACGTTTTGTTCCGTCAATGACAAAGTTCACAGCCCTGCCATTACCAATAGCATAGCTTCTGGCCCTTTTAAGTTGCCCCTTAAAGTCTTCAACAAATCTCCATTCCTTTGATTTTAACAGGCCGCTTGAGACAGAAACCGCTACAACAGAACTTAAAAGCCCCACAAGTATGAGGACTATTAAAAGCTCAACCAGGGTAAAACCTTCTTTACCTCCCCTGATTCTAAAAGGTGACATCATTGATACCAAAGATCGCCATCAGCATGGAGAAGATGATTCCACCTATAACAATACCCATGACTACAATGGTTATTGGCTCAAGCATTGATAGGAAAAGCTTTGTGTCAGACTGAACCTGCTCGTCAAAGTCATCTGCAACCTTTAGAAGCATTCTTGAAAGCCCGCCTGTCTCCTCTCCAACAGATATGAGATGTATCATCAGGGGGGGGAAGACGTTGGATCTCTTCATGAGCATACTCAGACTTTTTCCCTGGCGAATACCTGCATAAAGTTCTCTGACTGCATCTCTGATTATGGTGTTACCAACCACCTCACCAGACAGGCTGATTCCCTTAAGTATAGGTACTCCGCTTTCAAGTAATGTCCCAAGGGTCCGTGCAAACCTGCCAAGCTCTATCTTTTGAACAAATGGGCCTATAAGAGGCATAGATAGTTTAAGCCCATCCCACCATCTTCTACCTTCAGGACGTCTTACATAGATCCGAAACGAGATGACAGTGACAGCAATGACAAGAAAAATCAGCCACCACCAATTTCTCAAAAATAGGCTTGCAGCAAGTATGAACCTTGTCATAGCTGGCATGGGCTGATTGATATCCTGGAATATCTGGCCAAACTTGGGAACTACAAAGGTAACTAAAATCAACACAGAGATAAGCCCAACAAAGGCCAAAATGGAAGGATATATAGAAGAGGAAATAATGAATTTTCTGATCTGCCTAGACCGTTCAAGAAAATCCCCTAACCTTCTAAGAACCTTTGGCAAAACACCGCCAAGCTCACCAACCTTTACCATGTTTATGTAGAGGCTGTCGAACACACCCTTATGTTGGGCCAGGGCCTCAGACAGGGTCTTACCACCATGAATGGCCTCTTTTATCTGCCTTACAAGATTTTTGACCTCTTCTTTGTCAGTAGCATCTGCAAGGATCAAAAGGCTCCTTTCAAGCGGGACACCAGCCTCCAGCAGATCGGCAAGCTCGCTTGTAAAATAAAGTACGTCATCCAGAGATATCTTTTTTCTGCCTGTATCAAATAGGGCCTGGAAAGAATGAAGCCTTTTGACCTGAATAGGCTGCATGCCCTTTGACAACAGGGCAGAAACCACCTCATCCTGGCTGGAGGCTTCCTGCACACCAGAAATCCTCTTGCCTTTTGGATCTATGGCTTCAAATGCAAATTCAGGCATCTATCAGCAGCCCTTTAATTGGTAACTCTGAGAACCTCTTCAAGGGTAGTTTCGCCTTTTAACACCTTTTCAAGACCATCCTGTCTCAAGGTACGCATACCATACTCCTGGGCCTTCTTACATATGGCACTGGAGTTCTCACCATTGAGAATAAGGGCTGGGATACCCTCCTTCACCTCAAGAAGCTCATAGATACCAGTCCTTCCAGAATAGCCGGTATTGGCACAAGAAGGGCAACCTACTCCCCTCCAGCTTCTAACAGGCACCTCAGTCTCATTTACGCCAAGGGCAGCCGCAGTCTCTCCAACAGCCTCTGGAGGGATCTCATATTCGGTCTTGCAGTTTGGACAGATCTTTCTTACTAGCCTTTGCGCCATTACTGCAAGAAGGCAGGAGGAGATAAGATATGGTTCAATACCCATCTCTTGGAGCCTTGTTATTGC
>JAMOUE010000256.1 GCA_027068235.1 Deltaproteobacteria bacterium
CTCTTGACCATGCCTTGGATTATGCAGCTAAAGGCGTAACAGGTTTCAATTTTTACAATCGACGCGGTAAACTCTTGGATGTTATTCCGTACTCACAACTAAGAAAGGATGCCAGGACACTTGCCCGCAAAATCCTTTACACTGGAGTTGCAAGGGGAAGCCACATGGCCATTGTCGCCAACACGCATCCAAATTTTGTCCGCTTCTTTTTTGCATGTCAATATGCAGGGCTTGTACCTGTACCTTTGCCAATAGTTATGCACTTTAGTGGTGCCCAAGGCTATATCAAGCAGATTAGCCGGCTTCTCAGGATAAGCGATGCAAAAGTAGCAGTTGCCACTGCCGACTACCTTTCTTTTTTAAAAGAGGCAGCAGATGGCCTAAATATGAAATTTATTGGCTCACCTGATGAATATGATGCTATGCCTGAATCCAACTCTAAACTAACTCCTCTTGGCCCTTCCGAACTGGCTTATCTGCAGTTCACTTCTGGAAGCACCAGATTTCCCAAAGGGGTTATGGTGAGCCAAAGTGCTGTCATGAACAATATCCACATCATTACCCATGACGGTATCAACTGTCAAAATGGAGACAGAGCAGTATCATGGTTGCCTTTCTATCATGATATGGGGCTCGTTGGACTCGTACTAGCCACCCTTGGATCTCAACTTTCTGTGGATTTCTTCTCAACTGCAGACTTTGCCATGAGACCAGGGCTCTGGATCAGGTTGATGTCTGAAAACAAAGGGACCATATCCTTTAGCCCACCTTTTGGCTACGAGCTAGCTGCCATGAGGCTTAGAACAAACGATATTGAAAAGTTTGATCTGTCCAACTGGAGGGTAGCTGGAGTTGGAGCAGAGATGATAAGGCCAGAGCTGCTTGAAAAATTTGCCAAGCGCTTGTCAGCCTGTGGTTTTGATCCAAAGGCCTTCATGCCCTGTTATGGCATGGCAGAATGTTCTTTGGCAGTAAGTTTTTCACAGGTTGGCCAGGGGCTAAAGATCGACAAAGTAGATCATCAAAAACTTGCAGAAAATAACGAGATAGCCAAGCTTGGCCATGAAAAATCGAACGGTTCAAAGGTTAAAGAATTTGTAAGATGCGGAAGATTGTTGCCTGGTTTTGAAGCGCAGATAAGGGACTCAAAGGGAAAAATAGTGCAAGAAGGACAGTGTGGCACCCTTTTCCTCAAGGGTCCAAGTATTATGGAAGGTTATTTTAATGATCCACAGGCAACTAAAGAAGTCTTATCTCCTGATGGCTGGCTGAACACTGGTGACATTGCATACATATCCGAATCAGAGATAGTAATTACAGGGCGTTCAAAAGATCTCATCATAATCAACGGCAGGAATATTTGGCCTCAAGACATCGAATACCTTGCTGAGTCCATGGAAGAGGTACGTATTGGTGATGCCTGCGCATTTTCTGTCACCGATGCAACTGGCAAAGAACGGGCTGTGGTAGTAGTGCAGTTGAGAAATTCCAACGGTAAAAACCCCAAAGCCTTTGTGGATAAACTAAAGGGACTAATTGCAACTGAACTTGGAATAGATTGTCATGTAGAAATAGTACCCAAAAACACTTTGGTAAGGACAACATCTGGCAAGCCCTCACGAAGTGGAACAAAAAAATTGTGTCTCAAGCAAGGTCTTATCAAGCTTGATGCTACATCTAAAAATTAAAAATCTTGCTAAAGACCTAGGACATTGAAGAAACTAGCTGAAAAGATTGATATTTCTTAAGGATTACTTTTGAATCAACAAACTCTATTAGGCAAGAAAATAAAATCAATTCTTGAAATAGGTAACCCTTGACTGCAACCACCCTTTCTTTTGTCCTAAAGAAGTGGCTCCAAACCTAAATAAGACATGAAAAAAAATATGCGTATTGCCGTAACAGGGGCAACAGGCTTTATAGGCGCAAATCTCCTTAAGGCATTAACAAGGCAGTCTATAGAAATAAAGGCACTATATCGTCCAAAATCTGCAAAACACCGGCCTGACCTACCTGGTATCTCATGGATAAGAGGCACCATACA
>JAMOUE010000257.1 GCA_027068235.1 Deltaproteobacteria bacterium
CTGAGTATCTAGATCTATAGCTCCAGCTTCATTAGGCGATACATTGTTCCGGAAAGTGCTTTTAGAAATAGTGATATTACCACTTAGGCTTCTTGCCCAGATCGCCCCTCCTGAATAGTTTGCACGATTTGAATAAAAATCGCACTTTGATATGATACTATTACCCGTATCAGTCCATAAGAATAATGCTCCCCCTTGGTTGTTTTGAAATTTGCAGTTCTCTATTTTTATATCTGCTTTGGAGACAGATATGATGATTGCACCACCATATCCATCGCTTTTTCCATTGGAAAATTGGATCCCTTCAATAGATATCTTAGAAGTCTCATCATGATCGCCTTCATGCTCAATGCTCAAAATGGTAACATTGCCATTGGCCCGTAGCAGAGGGGAGCCTATTCCTCTAATACTCAATGATTCATCGTTTTCACTTGGTAATTTGTATTCAACGGTGGTTGTTACACTATAAGTGCCAGATGTGACATAAATAGTGTCATCTTCTTCATTAGATTCTGCAATTGAAAAGGCTTCCTCGATTGAACATGGGGTAGTATTTGTACACACTATGCCAGAACCAGATGGTGATACATAGAGATCCCTACCCAGTGCCAGGCCCATTGTAAGATGAATGATAATAGTGATTACCATTACAAATTGTATAAATTTCTTTTTTTGCATACCGTTTCCTCCATGTTTCTAATTAGTGCACCACCATGTCTGTGCTCCAGATGTATGACTTTTCAAGCCCTACTCCATGAGGCGTCACTGCAAGATAAAATGAGTAACTCCCTTTTCGCAGCAAAGAAAGATCAAGATCTTTTGGCAAGACCTTCGTATTTATAGGCCCTCTTATGTTGGAAAGAAAGGGGGTAAGAGTTGTTCCAAATTTCTGCAAGGCAGGGCCGGGTATTATCAAATAGAAATTATCAGGGTCAACTGCTGCTGAATAAAAGGCCAGATACACATCAATGGGGCCAGCAAACAGGGGAAGCCCAATGTGGAGATTAAACTTGCCACTATTTATATTACCTATTCCTACCGGTTTCATCTGTGTCACATCGCTATTTATAACAGGCAGAGCCACTGGCAAATAGGAAATAATAGAGGAGGGAAAAGAAACGGGAAGAGGCGTGGCATTTTCTGTTACAAAGGTCTTATCATCTCCATTTTCTGTGCCTTCGCTATTAGTTGCCACTACCCGGTAATGATATGTAGTGGCAGGCTGGAGAGCAGAAAGATTGGCGGTCACAGTCACGTTGCGGGAACCAGCAGATATAGTACCCGTTGTAGTGTGTAAACCATAGTTAGTATCAAGGCCATATTCAAAGAAGTAGGTGGTCTCTTTACCATTGGGATTAATTACACCCTTAATAGTGGCAGTGGTGGCAGTTATGTCTTCAGCAGGCATAGTGAGGGAAAGCGGTGGAGAAATCTGTACAGCGCTATCTGGTGTTGTAAATTCCTTGGGACTGCTCCATGAAGACCCTTCGCTGTTGGTTGCCACCAGTCTATAGTAATAGGTGGTGCCGGGAGTAAGTCCGGTGATCGTCTTTTCCACCTCGATCTCGGCAGAGCCATTGCCAGCAGAATGAGATGTGGTGCGGCTACCGAATGCATAAGAGGTGTCGTATTCGAAATACCAAGTAGTCTCCTTACCGTTGGGATTAACCTTGCCGGAAAGCCTGGCAGATGACTCAGTAATATTGGTGGCAGGAAAGGCCTGAACTATTGGAAGATAAGGGGAATCGAGCACTTTATAATAGATTTCATAATCATTGTTGTCATAATGAGCCCAAGCTACAGCGCGGCCAAAAAGTGACGGATTCGTGTCATCGACATCATTATCTGTAATCTGCCTTATATGCTTGCCGTCCCAGTAGAAAATTTCAAAATCATGGCCATCACTTCCCTCCCATGCTATGCAGCCGTCATAAAGGGAGGGAGCAAAGTCATTCTTGTCATTGTTGGTTATCTGGATGATGGAAGAGCCGTCCCAGTAAAAAATTTCAATATCATTACCATCATATCCTGACCATGC
>JAMOUE010000258.1 GCA_027068235.1 Deltaproteobacteria bacterium
CCGAGGTTTCTCTCAAGCTTTTGCCTACGTTTCTCAAGCTTCAATATCTCTTTTTTAGGAAACATCTCAATGGAACCATCTTCAAACATGGACTCTATTCTCTTTAACTTGTCGATACTTTTACTGATGGTGTGGAAATTGGTAAGCATGCCACCAAGCCACCTGTGATTTACATAAGGCATTCCACACCTAGTGGCCTCTTCATAGATGGATTCTTGAGCCTGTTTCTTGGTACCCACAAACATAACATTGCCACCGTTTGCTACAGTATCGACAACAAACTCGTATGCGATCTTAAAAAGTCTTACAGTCTTTTGAAGATCGATGATGTAGATGCCATTTCTTGCCCCGAAGATGTAAGGTTTCATCTTCGGATTCCAGCGGCGTGTCTGATGTCCAAAATGCACGCCAGCTTCAAGAAGCTGTTTCATTGTCACATAAGCCATTTTTAATCCCCCTTTGTGGTTTGTCTTCCGCCCCAAAATAATTGCCTTTAACCGTACATACGGCACCACAAGGCAAATGGAGCGTGTTTTATTTATGTTAAAGTGGCGTCTTTCTAACATTTTAAAACTATTTTGACAAGTAAGAGATATTGTTGTTACGTGTTACTTGTAAAACGATTTTAGCCCTGACAAAATAGGAAAATTTAATCTGTGATGGACTTTTTCAATCAATCAATTTGACACTTGCTTAGTTGCCTTGTAACTTTAAAATTCCTGTTTGGAACAAGACCTTTTTACTAGTGACTTTAAAGATACAAAAATATCACTGTCTGACTCTGACTATATTGACTATATTAATGTTTGTTCTTATCAAAGTTCATTTCCAACAAATCAATTGCACAAGTTAAGAATATTACTGGAGGATACTAACTCTATGGATACAAAAAGAGTGGTAATTTTTTTATGGGTATTGACACTCATTCTTTTACAAAGCTGCGCGCCCCAAAAGGCAAACGTAACAACACAAACCCAAGTCGTACCTCAAAAACAGCAAACAGCCCTTAATACTCAAACAAATGATAAAGATAAAAAAACGCAAAACAGAAATACAAAGATACAAAAAGACCTTCAGGAAATATTTCCTGAAGCTGGTACCTGCCCTATAGACTCATCAAAGGTGGATCCGGAATCTGACCAGGGCAAGCTTGATATGGCACTTGAACTTTGCAACCTTTCCCAGGATCTTTGGGAAGAAGGTGACAAGGAAGGTGCAATCAAAGTCTTAGATGATGCCTTTAGTTTGGTCTTAAGTGTGTCAAATGAAGAGGAAGATCCAGATATAGAACAACAAAAGGATGACCTAAGGTTCCTTATCTCCAAACGAATATTAGAGATACATACCTCTCGTCTCAGAACAACTAAAGGGCTTAATAACCCTATCCCGCTAAGTCTAAACAAATACGTTAAAAAAGAGTTGGAGCTTTTTCAGACAAAAAACAGGACTTTTTTCCTGTCAGCGTATAAACGTTCTGGCAAGTACAGACCGATGATACTCAGAGAGCTCAAAAAGGCTGGACTTCCCAAAGAGCTCTCCTGGCTACCACTTATTGAAAGTGGCTTTAGAGTAAGAGCCCTTTCCAGGGCAAGGGCATTGGGACTTTGGCAGTTTATCCCATCTACAGGATACAAATTTGGTCTAAAGAGGAATGCCTGGATCGATGAAAGATTAGATCCTGAAAAATCCACTAAGGCAGCGATTGCCTATCTAACCGAATTACATGAGATATTTGGGGACTGGTCTACCGTCCTTGCGGCTTACAACTGTGGAGAAAGGACAGTTTTAAGGGCGATAGACAGGCAAAAGATAAATTACTTGGACAACTTTTGGGATCTCTATAAGGGCTTACCTAGAGAAACTGCTCGCTATGTGCCAAAGTTCATTGCCACTCTTCTTATTGTAAAAAATCCAGAAAAGTATGGATTTCAACTTGAAAAACCAGATGATCCTATTCCCTATGATACAGTAGTAGTGAAAAAGCAAATGAAACTTGCTGATATTGCTGAAGCAATAGGAGTAGATAAAGATGTTTTGCTGGAGCTTAATCCAAGCCTTAGATATGGAGTAACTCCTGACACAAGCTTTAAACTCAAAGTTCCTAAAGGTCACAAGCGCATCTTACTTGCAAGAATCGATGAAATAAAGACATGGACGCCACCTCCTCCAAAGCCGAGGCACAAGAAGAAACGTACCCACTATGCACGTTCAAAGAGATATATCAAACACAAAGTCAGAAGGGGAGAAAGCCTTTCCTTACTGGCCAAACGTTACCACACAACAGTAAAGGCAATAAAACGGGCTAACCGCCTTCGTTCTAATAGGCTTAGAAAAGGACGTATTATCAAAATACCCGTTCGCTCATATTACACAAAGAACCAAAAAAGCCGCAAAAAGAAATACAAAAGGAATAAAAAAATCAGAACAAGAAAATATGTAGTAAGAAGGGGGGATACACTCTGGACAATTGCTAGAAAGTTCAAGGTATCGATATCAGCCCTAAGACGGGTAAATAGACTTGGGTCGAACTGTCTTTCTATAGGACAGGTACTACGAATACCATCTAGCGGATAGCAATATTAGCCATGAAAAAAGGCCCCAAGGTAATCTTAAACGAAAAAGAGATAGATAGGGCGCTTAGCAGGATGTCCCATCAGATAATAGAACATAACAAGGGTGTTGAGGGCCTGTGTCTCATTGGCATAAGGACAGGAGGGGTGCCTCTGGCTTATCGCTTACAGGAAAAGATAAAAAAGATAGAAGGGTCGGCGCCTCTTGTTGGAGTCCTTGATATCACCCTTTACAGAGACGATTGGAGTAAACTGAGCCAACATCCTATTATAAGAAAAACCGAGATACCCTTTTCTATAGATGATAGAAAGATAGTTTTAGTTGATGATGTCATATATACTGGCAGGACCATAAGGGCTGCCCTTGATGCAGTAATGGACTATGGCCGGCCAAGCAAAGTGGAGTTGGCAGTACTCGTTGACAGGGGCAGGAGGGAACTTCCCATACAGCCAGATTTCTGTGGCGTTACACTTTCAACATCAAAGCAGGAACATGTAAACGTATATCTCAAAGAGATTGGTGGTGAAGATAAGGTCCTGCTCGAAAAGACAGAAGAGAGTGATGGCTGATCTGGCTAAAGATCTGCCAGTGGCAGTAACCATGGGCTGCCCTGCTGGCATAGGGCCGGAAGTCATTCTTAAAGCGCTAAAAGATGACACCCTTTGTCAGCCAGTAGTTGTTATAGGAGATTCATCCATTTTAAAGGCTGTTGCCGATGCCGCTGGAATCCACAATGTAAATGTCAGGAAATGGAAACCTGGACATGAAGTTCGAATAAATAAAGAGGTGGTCTACTGCCTTGATGTAACAAATCTCTCACCACAAGATATAAAACCTGGCCTACCAACAAAGACAACAGGCCTTGCCACCTACGAATACATAGCCAGAGCTGTTGAGTTATGTCAAAGCGGTCTTGCTTGTGGTATTGCAACTGCCCCCATAAGCAAGACAGGGCTTAAATTGGCTAACATCCAATACCCTGGTCATACAGAGATATTGGCCAATTTGACAGGTACGAAACACTATCTGATGATGATGGCAGGACCAAGGCTAAAGGTCACACTTGCAACTATACACGTGCCACTACGCCAGGTGCCTGAACTTTTAAACATGAAAGGGCTTTGTAATACCATAAGGCTAACCAACAAAAGCTTGATGCAAGATTTTGGTTTAGACTCTCCTGTTATCGGAGTATGTGGATTAAATCCCCATGCAGGCGAAGGTGGCATGTTTGGCCATGAAGAGGAACAAATAATAGCCCCTGCATGCGACAAGATACGTCAAGAAGGTATAAAGGTCCATGGACCTCTTCCTCCAGACACTGCTTTTTATTATGCTTCTTTAGGCAAATATGATGCGTTAGTGTGCCAATACCATGACCAAGGCCTTATTCCCTTCAAACTCTTACACTTTAGGGACGGCGTAAATGTAACTTGTGGACTACCGATAGTCAGGACATCTGTGGATCATGGAACTGGTTACGATATAGCATGGCAAGGTAAAGCTCATCACCATAGCATGAAGGCTGCCATTGAGCTTGCAAGGCTTATCTATGACAACCGGTGGGCTGGCAAGAAATCTTGAGATATTGATACTACTATAATTCTGAAAAGTAATGACCGAACCTGACAACGTCTTAGACATAAAGAATCTCAAAAAGAGCTTTGGTGACAGACAGGTACTAAAGGGCATTGACATCAGGCTTAAAAAAGGTTCGTGTCTTGGACTTCTTGGACCAAACGGCGCTGGCAAGACAACAACTATCCGTATAATCTTAGGTCTAGTAATTCCCTCATCTGGTGAAATTAGAGTCTTTGGCCAGGCATATCCAAATGCAATAAGACGGGTAAAATATCGTATTGGCGTTGTACCTCAAATGGACAATCTGGACCCAGACCTAACCATAGTTGAAAATCTTCTGGTCTATGCCAACTATTTCAAGATTCCTTTGAAAATAGCCAAGGAAAGGGCCGAAGAACTCCTTGATTTCTTTGCCTTAAAGAACAGGCGTGATGAAATAATACAGAATTTGTCAGGAGGCCAGCGAAGAAGGCTGCTACTTGCAAGGGCACTAATAAACAAGCCATCTCTTTTGATTCTTGATGAACCTACAATAGGCCTTGATCCCCAGGCCAGACTGCTCATGTGGCAACGTCTCGAAGCCCTTAGGAAGCATGGAACAACAATGCTCCTTACAAGCCACTATATGGAAGAAGTTTCAAGGCTAGCTACCCGCGTCATTATAATTGACAATGGCAAGGCAATAGCCCAAGGCGATCCCAAGACGATTGTGGAGAAAATTCTTGGCAAGGAGGTAATGGAGCTTAGTGGAAATCATGAAGAGTTGAAACTTCTGATTAGAGATCTTGAAAGTTGCGACGTAAACACGGAATTGGTTGGGGATAAACTTTATGTTTACCTGAAAAAAGGCTGTAACATATTGGACAGAGCTGCTACCACTATGCCCCACGTAGTTAGAAGGCCGGCAACCCTAGAAGACCTGTTTTTAAAGCTCACAGGTAGAAAACTGAGGGAGCGATAATTAAAGATGTTCAGGGTCTGGTATAGAAACTTCAAGGTATGGCTGAAACATCTACAGGCGAGCCTGATAGGAAATCTTGGCCAGCCCTTTCTCTTTCTTTTAGCCTTTGGTTTTGGTCTTGGTAAGTCTGTACCAGAAATAGAAGGTATGACCTATTTACAGTTCATTGCTCCAGGGCTTGTTGCATCTGCCGTAATGTATTCAGCGGCCTTTGAAGCTACCTATGGATCATACACTAGGCTTTCAACCCAAGGAACATTTGAGGCCATATTGATGACTCCAATAAATATTGTGGAATTGGCCCTTGGGGAAATCCTTTGGGGTGCCACCAAAGGACTTATAGCAGGTCTTATCATGTTAGCCACCTTACCACTTTTTGGCGTGACACCTTCAATATGGGCATTAGGTATGATTCCATTACTTTTCGTGGAAGGTATAATTTTTGCCGCTCTTGGCCTTATCATGACTGCAGTAGCAACCAACTATGACTTTTTCAACTATTTTACATCCCTAGTCATTACTCCGTTCTTTCTATTCTCTGGCATCTTCTTTTCTTTAAAGGCTGTAAATCCTCTTTTAAGACGTGTACTGATGGCCTTACCTCTTTCCAATGTGGTAGATATGTCGAGAATGCTTTGCTATGGTCGGCTTGACACCATCTCACTTATTGGATTTGAGTTGATGATGATATTAGTTTTTGCCTTAGCTGCCTCCTGGGTTGCTGTTGTATTATTGAAAAGACGAATGATCCAGTAAAACATGGTCAACATCATGAAGTTTATAAAACATTTGGCCGAAACAGGTTGTGAAAACCGAAGACTTTTGCATTAAATATCGTTTCAAATGGTTGAAGCTTATTATGAATTAGCTGACCTTGCAGGAACCTTTTAAAAAAGTTAAGCTTGTAACGGTATGAGTAAAAACAACGGAACAGAATCTGATACCCCTTCCAATGTGTCAATTGCTAAACACATTAGGAGGCTGTCTAACAAAGAACGGCTAAAACATTTTCTTTCCTTGTTTAAACGGGATGACTCTGTACTCATTGTAATAGTGGCAGATCCAGACTCCATGGCATCAGCCTTTGCTGTAAAAAGGCTTTTGAGTAGACGAGTCAGCGAAATCACAATCGTCCATCCCAATCAAATTAAAAGATTAAATAACATTGCCATGCGTGACATCCTAAAGATTCCCCTGCAACCTTTAAGGGGAGTCAAAAGGGATGAATACACAAAATTTGTCCTACTCGATTCCCAACCTACACACAAAACAGAACTTGCAAATATAAAATTTGATGCAGTTATAGACCACCATCCCCTTACAAATGGATGGACCGCTCCTTTCATTGATGTACGGGAAGAGTATGGGGCAAATTGTACGATGCTGGCTGAATACCTAAAATCAGCACAAATTAAACCATCTGCTGCACTCGCCACAGCCATGTTTTATGGCATAAAAGTAGATACCCACAACTTCACTCAAAAAGCTACTCCTGCAGATATCCTTTGTTTTCAGCACCTTTTTAAAAGAATCAACAAGTATTGGCTCAATAAAATAGAACGCTCAGACATAAGAAAGGCTGAACTTAAATACTTTAAGGCTGCCTTTTCCAATCTTAAGGTTCGTAAAAACAGGATCTATGTACATATAGGGCGCATTACCAACCCTGATATACTTGTGGTGGTTGCAGACTTTCTGACCCATGTTCATGAAATAGGATGGGTGATAGTATCTGGTCTTGCTGGCGACAAACTGATTGTAATATTTAGGTGTGATGGTTACAAAAAAAATGCAGGCAAACTTGCCGAACGAGTATTTGGAAAGCTTGGTTCAGCAGGTGGCCACAAAGAAAGTGCCAGGGCAGAAGTTCCCATAAAAAATGTACCACAAAAATTCGCATTTAATTTCGATACCACCATGCTTATTCAGCTATTCATGAAACATCTGGACTAATAGCAGGAGAATCCTCACTATGGCCAGAACATTAGCCATGATATTAGCTGGTGGAAGAGTGGATGAACTAGGTATCCTCACCTATCTTCGACCAAAATCTACCGTTCCCTTTGGTAGTCTTTATAGGTTTATAGATTTTCCTTTAAGTAGCCTTATGTATTCTGGAATTCACAGGGTTGGAATCCTTAGTCAATATAGATCCAGTTCTCTTGTAGAACATATTGGTACTGGTGCATCTTGGGACATGATAGGAAGACACAGAGGGATTACTATTCTCCCCCCCTTTAAGGCACTTCAGGCCTCTGATTGGTATAAGGGAACTGCTGATGCAGTTTACCAAAACCTAGATTTTATCTCTTCCTATCTGCCAGACTATGTACTCATACTCTCTGGCGACCATGTATATAACATGGACTATAACGACATAATACGCTTTCATGAAGATTTGAATGCTGATGTTACAGCAGCCTTTGTAAATGTTCCTATACCAGGTTGTTCTAGGTTCGGACTTGGTCAGATTGCCCATGACGATCCAAGGGGAGGAAGACTGATAGGCTATGCAGAAAAACCCGAAAAGCCTATTTCAACTTGGGCATCAATGACAATATATCTTTTCAATTACAAGGTACTTGTTGAAATTCTCCAAGAAAATGCATCAAAGGAATCACATGAGTTTGGCAGGGACATCATTCCTGCTTTGGTCTCATCCTCATATCGGATATGCGGTTATAAATACAAGGGTTATTGGGCCTATTGTAGAACCATAGAAGAGTACTGGAAGGCAAACATGGACCTTCTTGGTGAACACCCCAGGATAGACTTGTCTAGATGGTGTCTTCGCACAAATCTAGGACATGAGGCCATTAGAGACAGAGGGCCTGCTATCTTTGGCATAAACCCTTATACAAAAGGGACTGTTTCTGATAGC
>JAMOUE010000259.1 GCA_027068235.1 Deltaproteobacteria bacterium
AAATGGTGATTATGTGAAACTTCACTTCCTTGACCTTTTCTTGAATGAGGTGGAAGTCGCCTCCTTTAGTCCAGGGGGTAGGTTTACCAGGCAACGCCTATTTTTTGTATCTATTTGTTTGATAAATTCGTCTACCATGGGGATGAGCATCTCACGGCTAGTGTCTCGTATCACCATTACATCCTGGGCACCTGCATCTATTATGGAATAGATGGTGCCAAGCTCTGCCCCATCTTGGTCCACCACGGTCATTCCTTTAAGCTCGTACCAGTAATATTCGTCTTGATCCTGTCTAGGCAAAAGGTCTTTTTCCTGATAGACCTCTAGGCCCATCAAAATTTCTGCACCATTCCTATCGGTGATGCCATCTAGGAGGCATACCACCTCCTTCCCCCTCTTTTTTCTAATGCGTAATATGTCAAATCTCTTGTAAGAGGGAGCATTTTTCAAAAAAAGGCACCCTGGTATCGATATACTCTCAATAGTAGAGTATGCCTTTATAAGCACTTCACCCTTGAGACCAACTGCCCTTTTTATACGGCCTACAGCCACGTAACGATCATCCATTTTTTAAGGAGAAGTAAAGAAAAAAGACCGACTCCCAATGGGCAGCCGGCCTCACTTTTTTTGAAAAACTCAACGAAAAGCTATTTTTACGGTTTTTTGCTGGAACTTTTGCTCTTGGGCTACTCTAGTATCTCCAGCACAGCCCTCTTTTTTAGTTTTGTGGAGGCTGCACTCAAGATGGTCCGCATGGCGCGGGCTGTACGCCCCTGTTTGCCAATAATCTTGCCAAGGTCTTCCTTAGCTACCTTGAGTTCAATTACAGAGGTCTGTTGACCTTCTACCTCGTTCACTTCAACCTTATCAGGATAGTCAACCAGAGCCTTAGCAATGTGTTCTATCAATTCCTTCATTTCACTTACCTCCACATTAACGAGCCATCAGTTTGAATAGAACAGGTCAAGTCTAAGCAGCACATCCTACCTTTGACATAAGGGAACGAACTGTCTGGGTTGGCTTCGCTCCCCTGTCAAGCCACTTTTTGACCTTGTCAGCGTCAAGCTTAATCTCAGCCGGATCCTTCAGAGGATCGTAGGTGCCAAGGACCTCCAAGAAACGTCCATCTCTTGGAGATTCTGAATAGGCTGCCACTATACGATAAAAAGGCCTTTTCTTCCGACCGCCTCTTGCTAAACGAATTCTAACTGCCATTTATTCCTCCAAATTATATTTTATGCATTCTACTTCCTTTTGGGAAGTCCTTAGATAATAATTTTATTTTATGGTTTCAAGTCCATTCAAAAGGGAAACATTCCCCTTGACATCTTTTTGAATCCACCTTTGCCAAACTTTTTGAGCATCTTATTCATTTCAGCATAATTTTTTAAAAGTTGGTTCACGTCCTGAACAGTAGTTCCACTGCCCTTTGCAATGCGCCGCCTCCTGCTTGCATTAATTATGTTGTATTTGCGTCTCTCTTCAGGCGTCATGGAGTTTATGATTGCCTCAATCTTCACAAGTTCTTTTTCATCAGGCATCATACCCTTGAATTGTTTCATCTTGTTAAGCCCAGGGATCATGGAGATGATCTGTTCAAGGCTTCCAAGTTTGCGTACCTGGCGTAGTTGATCTCTGAAATCTTCCAATGTGAAGGCATTTTTCTTGAGTTTTTGCTGGAGCTCCAGAGCCTTGTCCTTGTCTATGGTGTCCTGAGCCTTTTCTATAAGGGTTAAAACATCTCCCATGCCAAGGATGCGGTCGGCAATGCGTTTGGGATGAAAGACCTCTAGGGCATTTATCTTTTCTCCAACACCTACAAACTTTATTGGTGTGCCCGTAACAGACCTAATTGAAAGGGCAGCTCCACCCCTTGCATCACCTTCCATCTTGGTAAGAATAACGCCAGTTATGGAAAGGGCCTTGTTGAAGCTATCGGCAATGTTAACAGCATCCTGACCAGTCATTGCATCTGCAACAAGGAGGATTTCTTGAGGCTCTACTTGTTCTTTTATGGCCTTGAGTTCGGCCATAAGCGCATCATCTATGTGAAGACGGCCTGCTGTATCAATTATTACAGTATCAAGCCCTTGCATTTCAGCCTGTGCCACTGCCTGCCTGGCAATATCTGCTGGAGGGGTGCCTTCTTTTGTGGGGAAACAGGGGCAGTCCAATTGGCGTGCCAGTGTCTCAAGTTGTTTGATTGCAGCAGGTCTGTAGATGTCTGCAGGGACAAGATAGGGTTTTCTTCCCTTTTTCCTTAGCCACCTTGCAAGTTTGGCTGCAGTAGTTGTCTTACCTGAACCCTGAAGGCCAACCAGTAGGATGACAGCAGGCTGTCTACCAGAGAGGTTGAGGCCTACGTCCTGGCTTCCAAGGAGCTTTATCAGTTCTTCATGCACGATCTTAACAACCTGTTGTCCAGGTGTCAGGCTTTCCATGACTTCCTGGCCAACAGCCCGCTCTTTTACTCTTTTGATAAACTCCTTGACAACCTTGTAGTTTACATCTGCCTCAAGAAGTGCTAGACGCACTTCTCTAAGCCCCTGTTCTATATCTTCTGGGGATAATGTGCCCTGACCCTTGAGTTTTTTGAAAACCTTGGCCAGTCTGTCACTTAAATTTTCAAACATATATGTGACCCGCTGTTATTTTAAGGTACATCTTTAAAGAATGTATTTTTCAAAAGATAATTTAGTTTAAAAATTTCACTAAGATCTATTGAGCCTAAACCGTCTAAAAATACTTGTGGGTATGCGCTCTGTCAACCTTCGTGCCCATTTTCATAAAAGCTTAATACAACACTTGTAGAGATGGGCACGACTGGTCCCAATTTTACTAAACAGATAGCCTAGTTATAAGCAAAATGGAAATTTTCTTAATAATTGAAAACAAACTATTGTGTTTATCTAATAGCCTGATTTTTTCAAAAAATACATGGTCTGATGAAACCGTGGAGTTGCATTTGCTGAATATGGTTTATTTTTTGGAGTCCTTTAATTAAGTTAATATAAAATTACTACTTTTACTGAATATATGTGTGTGTATTATATATTTATTAAAAAAGTTAGTTTAAATAGAATTGAAAATTATCAATTATAGCTGTTATAATTAACATATTAGATAATGCTTTTAGATCTAGAAGAGCCGTTGTATGCATTTTAGGGAATTAAAGGAGAGGCAAATGAAATCAGTTAAAATCACTTTAATGCTTACTTGGTTGGCTTGTGTTTTATTTGGAACCTGGGGTACAGGAATATGTTATTTCGTTGGTGACGTCAATGGAGATAATTCCATCAATATTGTTGATGCATTGTTGATAGCTAGATTTTCAACGGGCCTGGAAGTTCCAGGGTTTAAGAAAGAAGCTGCAGACGCCAACTGTGATGGAAATATCAATATAATAGATGCGTTATTTGTCGCACGTTATGTGGTAGGACTGGACATGAGTGGGACTGATTGGTGCGGCAGCACAAATAGTGTAGCTTACAAAGTGTATGGACTCAATTTCAGTCCATATATGGATGGTCAAGATCCAAACCATGGATCCGTTATCAGCGAAGAGCAAATTCGGGAGCGAATGCGAATAATAGCACCATACACCAAGTGGATTCGCACATTTGGTTCTACTCACGGCCTTGAGCACGCTGGAAAAATTGCTCATGATTTCGGTCTCAAAGTAGCTGCTGAGGCGTGGCTTGGAAGATATCCAGAGATTAATGCTCGTGAGATGCAAGGCCTTATCAATGCGGCCAAAAATGGTTTTGTAGATCTAGCTATTGTGGGTAGTGAAGTATTGCTTCGAGGCGATCTTACAGAAAATGAGCTAATTGCCTATATCCAACAATTTAGAGCCGAAGTTCCTGGAGTTCCCGTAGCCACAGCCGATGTTTATAGTGCATTGCTGAACCATACTAATGTTATGGCTGCCTGCGATGTTATTTTGGTCAATTATTATCCCTATTGGGAAGGCGTGGGGATAAATCAGGCTGTTGCTCATTTACATGCACTGCACCAGGAAATGACTGCCAAAGCGGGTGGCAAGGAAGTCATTGTAGCTGAAACTGGATGGCCTAGTGCAGGTAATCAGATAGGAGACGCTGTTCCTTCTTTAAAGAATGCCTGTTTTTATGACCTTAATTTTGTGTCCTGGGCACGAGCTGAAAATGTCAAATATTTTCTTTTTGAAGCCTTTGATGAAACCTGGAAAGCTGATTATGAAGGCCCGCAGGGTGCTCACTGGGGTTTATGGGATAAAGACGGTGTCTTGAAACAATGTATGCAAGATATTTTTGATGGAATGACTGTGCAGGACAATTGGACGTGCCGAGAGGCTCCAGGTGGCGCTGGAGAGCCTGAAATCCAGTTTACTTATGTGCCCCCTTATGGAAGCTTTGAGGATTTGAAAGGCCAAATCTGGCATGTTCCTCCAGGTGATTATAAGGTTGCCGTATATATTCATGTAGGTTCAGGCTGGTGGACCAAGCCTTATTGGAGTCGTCCAGTTACCCCAATTAATTGCGATGGCACTTGGACATGTGACATAACAACTGGTGGAATGGATGCCGAGGCCGACATAATTAGAGCCTATCTGATTCCAAACAGCTATGATCCGCCATTGGCAGGAGGGCGGTCTTCCCTCCCCCAGGAACTAATGGATAATGCAGTTGCCTATGTAGAGGTTAAGCGTAGTCCTTAACCTTAATAATTCGTTGTGAATTACTCTCTTCTGATATTTGAAGGGAATTATGTTTTTAGATAGCGTGTTGAAGATCAGTATGTTGAAAGATAAACCTATCCATTAGGAAATGATGCAAAGAGAGGAAAAAGGAAAAATGAATAAGGGCGAGCTGCAAACGGCTCGCCCCTATTTTTTATTAGGTTATTCTCTTGCCCGTTTCCTCAATCCTATCAGACCTAGCAGGCCAGCTCCAAGAAGCAGAACAGCAGATGGCTCAGGAACAGAAGTAGGACTGTTGTCATATATAGTTATGGATGTAGATGCAGAGATATCGTAACCATAGTTGTTTACCCCATCTGTGTAGAAAAGTCCGTAGAATAGACCATCATAAGTTCCTGAGAGCGAGATGGCTGAAAACGTACCTGGTGTTGTACCAGCGGTAAAAGATAGCGTTGCAAGCAACATATTATTAGCAGGAGTCCCTGTCATTAGACCTGAAAAATAGTTTGGAGAAGATACATCTGTAAATTCAGGTCCAATTGTATAACTATTATAAGAAATATATGTGGTTGATGTATTAAGATCGAATCCAAAGCCTGTCAAATCATAGCCTGTGTTGTCTGCATCTGCCCAAATTTGGATATCGAAGCTTTCCCCAACTTCAATATGAGGGTCTAATACTTCTAAAGAAACATAAGGAACAGCTAATGCAGTTTCAGCATAGACCAAGATACCGACACAAAGCCAAAGCAATAGACAAATTAGAGTTTTACTTTTCATTTTGTTAGGTTTCTCCTTCCTTCTTATTTTTTTGCACTGTTTTTTTCTCAAATCCATACTTCTATAACAAAGTCTAAGGATTTTATTATCCACCGTTACTATTCATATATGTTTTCCAGGCCTTATACCACTGACGGTAATCATTAAGGGTTATGCATCCGTCGCCATCAAGGTCGGCATCAGGATTGTAGCCAGGCTGACCTTCGCATTTGCGCATAGCCGCAATCATTTTGGGTCTGTCGCCGGTAATATCTACATCACAGTCTCCGTCTAAGTCTCCTGGTACGGTTCCAGGCACGCATCCAACGGACTCATGCATACAGTTACCTGTTTCGGCATCACAATAGTCATTTGTATTTGGATTTCCGTCATCGCATGTTTTGGGAATAAATACGCAGGCACCAGTTTCAGGATTGCAAGAATCATTGGTGCAGAGGTTACCATCATCGCAGACTATTGCAGGTTCGTGTATGCATTCACCTGTGTTCATATCACATGAATCTGTGGTGCACAGATTATCATCTGAACAATCCTTTGCGGTATAGACACACTTACCATTCACCAACTCATCAATAGTGCATGGATTGCCATCATCGCAACTTATAAGACTATGCACACAGTTACCTGTTTCGGCATCACAGTAGTCATTTGTATTTGGATTGCCATCATCACAGGTTAACTGCTCAAACACACATGCTCCTGTGTTTGCATCGCACATATCCGTTGTGCATGGATTATTGTCATTGCATGTTTTGGGAACGAACACGCAAGTTCCAGTTTCAGGATTGCAAGAATCATTGGTGCAGAGGTTACCATCATCGCAGACTATTGCAGGTTCGTGTTTGCATTCACCCGTGTTCATATCGCATGAATCTGTGGTGCACAGATTATCATCTGAACAATTCTTTGCAGTGTGTACACACTTGCCGTTTACCAACTCATCAATAGTACATGGATTGCCATCATCGCAATTTATAGGAGTATGTATACATTCGCCTGCTACGCAAGAATCATTTGTGTTGGGATTGTTGTCATCGCAATCCTTTTGAGTGTGAGTACAGCCTGTTGCAGGGTCGCATGCGTCTATAGTACAGGCATCGCCGTCATCGCAATTTATAGCGTTATGAGTACAACCTGTAGCTGGATCGCATGCATCATCAGTACACATATTATTGTCATCGCAATCTATGGGCGGATGCTGGCAACCGTTTATGTGATCACATAAATCTTGTGTACAGGCATTTCCATCATTGCAATCTATGTCAACATGTTGGCAACCTGTAGTCGGATCACATGAGTCCTGTGTGCATGCGTCTCCGTCATCGCAATTTATAGTGTTATGAGTACAACCTGTAGCTGGATCACATCCATCGTCAGTGCATGCATCTCCATCATCACAGTCTTGGGGGGTATGTATGCATTGACCGTTCTCTAAGGTATCAATGGTACATTGATCATTGTCATCGCAATTTATCTCATTATGTATGCAGTTACCTGTTTCAGCATCACAATAGTCGTTTGTGTTTGGGTTACCGTCATCGCAATTTTTGGGGGTATTTGTACAGCCAGTAAACGGATCGCATGTATCATCGGTACATGGATTGTTGTCGTTACAGTCTTTCTCTGAATAGACACATCCTTCTGAGGTACATTCTGCTTCCTCACATAGGTTGTCAGATTCGCATAAATCATTGTGTGGGATATGCACACATTCCCCACCCCAGCACCGATCTTCTGTACAGTCTATGCCGTCGCTGCATTCTTCATCATTACAGCATTCTATTGCGATTCCTACTCCATGGGCTGTTGGGGTGCCAATGTCATCGGTGTAACTTAAATCTTTGAGTATGAGATTGGTAAGTGTCAATTCAGCAATGCCGAATTCATTTAATCCGCGAAAATGTAGGGTAGCTATAAGGATGTTTTCACCATAAGTCAAATTGTAACTACTAAATATAGATATTTTTATTTTGTTCTGTATTTTATCTAAAATAACATACGCTGGCATTACTGCGTTGTTAGGATTTAAGACTACGCCATTAGGCACATTATTATGTTGGCCGTTTTCATCTATAATATAGTTATATGGTTGTGCTGTTCCGTCTTCAACGACTTCAAGCAAGTTGGATGGAAAATCTATTTCAACAGCAAAAGCACCTAAGGGGATCTCTCCTGTATTGACTTTTACTTCTACATAGAAATCATTATTTGGACATATAACTGGATAAGTAGGCTCTAGCCAAACATCTCCAACAGAGTGATTAGTTGTAGCAGCAAAGGCTGTACCGATTAGAGACGCTAAAACGATCGTGTAAAAAAACAGTATTTTCCCTGTTAATGTAGAAAAAATTCTCATACCTTTCTCCTTCCTTTCAATGTAGTTTTTAATTTTATCCGTAATTTCAATGTATTATATCTAAAAATTTGAACCAACAAAGTAATGAAAATATTTTTCAGCAAAAAGTAGGCCAATGTTTTTGGTAGAAATAAA
>JAMOUE010000260.1 GCA_027068235.1 Deltaproteobacteria bacterium
TAAATATGGTGTGGTCTCAGCTGAAAAATTGGCAACATTTATCCGTTCAGACACCATTTTCTGTTCAATAATGCTTGCCAATAACGAGACTGGCGCCCTGCAACCAGTGGATGAAATAGGCAAAATCTGCCATGAAAAGGGGATAATCTTTCACACAGATGCAGCACAGGCCGTTGGTAAAATCCCAGTAGACGTATCCAAAATAGGTTGCGACCTTCTTACCATTGCTGGTCATAAACTATATGCGCCTAAGGGCATTGGAGCGCTATATGTCAAAAAAGGTACAGATATGGCCAACATACTTTTTGGAGCAGGGCAAGAGATGGGCAAAAGGCCAGGCACAGAACCTGTCCCAGGTGCATGTGGGCTTGGAAGAGCTACAAAGGTGCTAAAAGATAAAATAGATGATGAAACAGAGAGACAAAACCAACTTAGAGAACTACTTTTTAAAAGACTTAACAGTAACTTTAAGGATTTGATCCGATTTGTACCTGCAGAAAAGAGTCTGCCAAATACGCTTGCCGTCTCATTCCCACACATCTCAGGGGCAACGCTTCTTGAAAGGATTCCAAATGTCATGGCCTCAACTGGTGCTGCATGCCACGACAGAAGTACTTCTGTATCCCACGTTCTTTCAGCCATGGGGGTTGAAAAACAGGTTGCCCTTGGCATGGTACGTTTTAGCATCGGGCTTTTTACCACTTGGGAAGAGATAGAAATTGCTGCAGAACAGATTATTCAAGCTGCCTCAAAGGATTAATGGCATGACCAGTTGGTTTTAATTTTGATTATGGAATTTATAGACCTAAAAAAACAGTACAGAAAATACAAAGATGAAATTGACCGTGCTGTGCTCGATGTAATGGCATCTGGCCGTTTCATACTTGGCAAGAAGGTGGAGGCCCTGGAAGAAGCCCTTTGCCGATTTACTGACGCCTCATATGCAGTAGGTGTTAGCTCTGGCACAGATGGACTTCTACTATCCCTAATGGCCTTTGGAGTAGGACCTGGAAAGGTAGTAATTACAACTCCCTTTAGTTTCTTTGCCACTGTTGAAACCATAATGTTACTTGGAGCGGAACCCGCCTTTTCTGACATAGATCCCCACACCTACAACATGGCTCCAGAGCTCTTAGAGGAGCAGATCAAAAAGCTAGAAAATGCAGGCAAGGATGTAGCAGGAGTTATTGTGGTGAGTCTTTACGGCCAATGTGCAAACATGGATGAAATAAACCAACTTTGTGCATCCAAAGGCCTTTTTGTCATAGAGGACGCCTGCCAGTCTTTAGGGGCCACATATAAAGGCAGAAAATCCGGAAACCTTTCTAAGGTTGGTGTCACCTCCTTCTTCCCTTCAAAACCTCTGGGATGTTTTGGCGATGGAGGGATGATTTTCACCTCTGACGAAAAACTTTATATCCACCTTAAAACGCTAAGAATACATGGAGATATCGGCAGATATCAGCATCGCTACGTTGGCATAAATGGCAGATTGGATGCCATACAGGCGGCAATCCTGCTTGTAAAACTCAAATATTTCAAAAATGAGATAGAACTTAGACAACAGGCGGCAAATCGCTATGACAACCTTCTAAGGGAGCTGGAACAACAAGGACATATAGAGCTTCCATATATTGCCCCATACTGCCAATCAGTCTACGCTCAATATACCATCAGGATCAAGACACGAAACAGGCAGAGGGTGCAACAGATACTCGAAAGGCATGACGTACCAACGGCTGTACATTATCCAAATGCTCTCCCTTATCTGGAACCTCTAGCTTACCTTGGTTTCAAAAAGGGGGATTTCCCAGAGGCAGAACGTGCTGCTAACCAGGTTTTAAGTCTGCCAATGCATGCCTTTATTGAAGAAAGCGAGCAAGAACAGGTAGCCGAGGCCTTGCTTAGGGCCTTTCAGTCAAGATGAAAAGTAAAAAGGAGTGGAAAAATGCTTGAAAGATATTCAAGAGATAAGATGAAACAGATCTGGACAGAGGAAAACAAGTACAAGACGTGGCTGGAAGTGGAGATACTTGCAGCAGAAGCCTGGGCAAAGCTGGGTGTTATCCCAGAAGAGGCTGCCAAAGATATAAGGGAAAAGGCATCATTTAATGAAGAGCGCATACTCGAGATAGAAAAAGAGACCAGGCACGACGTTATTGCCTTTCTAACAAATGTTGCAGAATACGTAGGGCCTGCTGCCAGATACCTTCATTGGGGTCTTACATCATCCGACATGCTAGATACAGCAATGGCCGTACGCATGAAGCAGTCCATGGAGATCATAATAGAAGACGTGAAGGAGTGTCTTGAAACAATAAAGAAAAGGGCCTTTGAACACAAAAACACTGTCATGATCGGACGCTCTCATGGCATCCATGCAGAACCAATAACATTTGGTCTCAAGCTCGCTATTTGGTACGATGAAATGAAAAGGAATCTAAAACGTCTTGAGGCAGCCAAAGAAACTATCTCAACAGGAAAAATTTCTGGTGCAGTTGGTACCTTTGCCCATGTTGACCCCAAGGTTGAGGAGTATGTGTGTGAGAAACTTGGGCTCAAACCTGCACCGGTTTCAAACCAGATAGTTCAAAGGGACCGTTATGCTGAGGTCTTTACAGCCCTTGCCATACTCTCAGGAACAGTTGAGAAGATAGCCACAGAGATACGTCACCTTCAGCGCACAGAGGTCCTTGAGGTAGAAGAATATTTTAGAAAGGGACAAAAGGGATCTTCTGCCATGCCTCATAAAAGAAATCCCATCTTATCAGAAAATCTGTGCGGCCTTGCCAGGATGGTTAGGGCATACTGCGTTCCTGCCCTGGAAAATATGCCCCTATGGCATGAAAGAGATATCAGCCATTCATCTGTTGAAAGATTCATATGTCCGGATGGATTCATAACGGCAGACTTTATGCTTGCAAGATTAAATGGGCTTTTGGCTAAGCTTGTGGTCTATCCAGAGAACATGAAAAAGAACCTTAACATGCTGAAAGGGCTCATATTTTCGCAACAGGTACTTCTTAAACTTACCCAAAAGGGAGTTAGTAGAGAAGAGGCCTACAAGATTGTGCAAAGGCGGGCCATGGAAGTATGGCAGGGAAAGGGTACATTCAAGGAAAGACTTCTTGAAGATGAAGACCTGCCAAAGTACATGAGCAGGGAGGAAATAGAAGAAATCTTTGATATCAACTATCATCTGAAGCATGTTGATACCATATTTCAAAGGGTATTTGATTAAACAGGAGCCTATTGATCATGGATGAAAAGGAAAGACTAAAAAAGATACTGCTTGAAAAGTCGTACAGGGAGGGCACATTTACCTTAACATCTGGTAAAAAAAGCGATTTTTACATTGACTGCAAGCAGACGACACTTTCAGCCGAGGGGGCCTATCTCTGTGGAAAGCTCCTGTTCGACATGATCCAAAAGAAACAGGATTTACGTGCAGTTGGAGGCATGACCCTAGGGGCCGACCCTTTAGTCACGGCGGTTTCCATTGTAAGCTACCTTGAAGGCGCCCCAATTCCTGCCTTTATAATACGAAAAGAACCCAAAGGGCATGGAACTGGCTCATGGATTGAAGGAAAGTCAAACATCCAGGCAGGAAGTTTTGTGGCCCTAGTTGAAGACGTTGTAACAACAGGGGGGACGCTTATAAAGGCCATTGAGCGTACCCAACTAGAAGGTTACAAAGTAGGAGGAGTCTTTGCCCTTGTAGACCGTCAAGAGGGAGGCAGCGAGCTTCTTGCAGAACACGGATTCAATCTGGTTTCTATCTTTACCAGAGAAGAACTCTTGTCATAGGAGGGAAAAGGATAGGTGCCCGAATACTCGGACAGTCTTGGAGTTAAATATCTCCAGTCATCTAAGCATTCAAGACAGGAGCTATTTGAAAGAAAAAGGGAGCATATCACCCCTGTTGAACCCTTTAAGCAATACACAGGCGCTCCTGTGGTTGAACTTGCAGACTTTCCTGCCACAGACGCTTCTTTATGGGACGTGCTAAAAAACAGGCGCTCCATCCGTAAATACTTAGAGAGCGAGATGGAGCTTCAAGACCTTAGCGCCCTTATCTGGGCATGTCAGGGCATAACTGGCAAGGTGGGAAACTATCTGCTTCGTACTGCTCCTAGTGCAGGAGCTCTTTATCCAATTGAAACCTATCTGTGCGTAAACGCTGTTAAAGGCCTTTTCCCTGGCCTATATCATTATAACGTACCTTTTTCCCATCTGGAGCTATTGGCCAAGGGTGAGTTTGGCAGGGAGCTTGGAGAGCGTGCCATGGGCCAGCCCATGTGCTGGCGTGCCCAAGCGGTATTTGTGTGGTCTGCCATACCAAGACGTACCATGGCCAAGTATGGTTCCAGAGGCATTCGGTATATTTTTATGGATGCTGCCCACATATGCCAGAATGTGCTCCTTGCAGCCGAGGCATTAAATCTTGGAGCATGTCCCATTGGCGCTTTTTTTGATGATGAAGTAAACCAACTGTTTCAGTTAGATGGGCAGGAAGAAACGGTCATATATATGGCAAGCGTAGGAATTCCAAAATAGAAAGAGAATGGCTGAAGGGCACAGGCAAAGGTTAAGAGAACGATTTTTAAAATATGGCATAGATTCATTTACAGATGAAGAAATAATAGAATTGCTTCTTGCCTTGGGCACTCCCAGAAAAGACTGTAAAGCACCTGCGCGGGCAGCTTATAAGGAGTTTGGATCGCTTGCCAAGGTTCTAGAGGCCGATGTGGACAAACTTAGAGGCATCAAGGGAATAGGCCCTAACAACGTCTTTGCCCTAAAATTTATCCATGAGGTCGCCCGCCGCTTCTTAAGAGAACGCCTAAGAGAAAAAGACAAAATAGAGTGCGCTAAAGACGTTGTTGACTACCTCTGTCACTGGCTCGCTTTCAAGGATAGGGAATCATTTGTTGTCATCTATCTAGACACCAGAAATGGGGTTATAGACATTGAAGAACTCTTTTTAGGCACAGTTGATGCCTCAGCAGTCTATCCTCGTGAGGTGCTTAGACAGGCCCTTTTGAAAAATGCAACAGGTCTCATTTTGATCCACAACCATCCATCCGGCTCTTTAGAGCCTTCTGAGGCCGATAAGGCGCTTACAAAACGTTTCCTCAAGGCATGTTCACTTGTTGACCTAAGACTTTTAGACCATATCATAGTGGCTGGGCCTTCCAGTTATTTTAGCTTTTCAGAAACAGGACTGCTTGACTCCTTAAAACGGCTCTAAGATTTGGATATGAAACCGTATTCAAAGGATGAGATAGGCGCCTTTATGGAGTTAGCCATCAAAGAGGCACACAAGGCCTACGAAGCTGGAGAGGTTCCAGTTGGGGCTATTTTGGTATCTGAACATGGAGAAATCATTTCAAGCGGCTACAACTGCCCCATCTCTTCAATGGACCCAACTGCCCACGCAGAAATTGTTGCCATTAGAAGTGCAGCACAAAAGCTCAACAACTATCGTCTCACAGATACCATCATGTTTGTGACCCTTGAGCCATGCATCATGTGTGCAGGTGCCCTTGTATGGGCACGGATATCCAAACTTTTTTTTGGCGCATGGGATAAAAAATCTGGAGCATTTGGCTCTGTGGTAGATATAAACACACTGCCAGGCCTAAATCATCGCATAGAGGTGGCAGGGGGAATTTTTGAAAAAAGATGCGCCGCTTTGCTACAAGACTTTTTCAGGGAAAGACGAGAAAAGGGCTAGAAAAGCTAGCAAGGTTGTTAAAGTAACTCCCTTTTTTTCAGCGTAAGGATATAACAGAAAAATGGCCCGCCTATTAAGGTTGTAATAACGCCTACAGGAAGCTCTTCTCCGTCTGGTAACAGATTTTGGGCGGTTAGATCTGAAGCCACCATAAGAAGGGCACCTAGAAGGGCTGAACCAATCAGAAGCCTTTTGTGTTCAGGACCCTGGAGCATGCGTACAAGATGTGGCACAACAAGCCCAATAAAACCTATTACACCACTTACAGCTACGGCTGCAGCAGTTGAAAGACAGGCACTCACAAGCAGTATCAAACGGGTATTCTTTACATCAACACCAAGGTGATAGGCCTCACTGTCTCCCAAGGTCATAATGTTTAATTGGCGAGAGTAGAGCAGGGAAAAAAATAGCCCAGCAAATATGTAAGGCGCTGAAAATACAGCGTGTACCCAGCCTCTTCCTGAAAAACTGCCAAGCATCCAAAAGACTATGGCAGAAAGGCTTTCTTCATCAAGGCTTTTCATAAGGCTTATTAACGCTGATAAGAACGTGCTAACCACTATACCTGCCAGTATCATCTGGGCCGGCATAAGGATTCCTCCAGACTGGGAAAGGCGAATGACAACAAACAATGCCAGCAGTGCCCCTAACATACAGATTACTGGCAATAGTCCCAGTCCACCGAGGCTCCAGCCTATTCCCAATCCCAAAATCATGGCAACAGTAGCCCCAAAGGCAGCACCGGTAGAGACACCAAGGGTGAAGGGATCAGCCAGGGGGTTTCTAAGCAGTCCTTGAAAGACCACTCCTGATGTAGAAAGAGAAACACCAACAAGACTGGCCAAAACAAGCCTAGAGAGCCTAATCTTAAATACTATGGTTGCGGCTAGGTCTGTGTCTGCAGATGCAGGGCCCTTGGCAAGCACCTGCAGTAACTGACTCCAGGTGAGCGGATATCTTCCGTACCACAAACCAACAAAAAACAATGTTACATAGGCAAGAAAAATGGTAGCCCAAAAAAGATAAATACGTTTTACTTCATTCATACCGTTTCAGGGATAGTCACATCTAAAAGTTTCACATGCAGGAGACATAATAAACGATTTATGAACTTTGGAAATGTAAAGCTCAATAGACGCCTTGCCATAATGTTTCCCATGGGATTTGCATCCGGGCTTCCTCTTGCCCTATCAGGTGGCACCCTTCAGGCTTGGCTTACAACAGCAGGAGTAGATATAAAGACCATTGGCCTTTTTTCAATGGTAGCCATACCTTACACATTTAAGTTTATATGGTCTCCTTTAATGGATAGCATATCCATACCTGTGCTAGGTAGGAGGCGCGGCTGGATATTTCTGTGTCAGACACTTCTTGCCATACTCTGTGCCTCCATGGCCCTACTAAATCCATCTCATCACACTGCACTAATTGCAATGGCTGCCCTGTTACTTGCCTTTTTCTCTGCCTCTCAAGATATAGTAATAGATGCATACAGAACAGATATACTAAAAGAGCGAGAACGGGGCCTTGGAGTTGGCCTAACGGTCACTGGATACAGGATGGCAATGCTTGTCTCTGGGGCACTTGCACTTATTCTTGCAGATCATATTGGCTGGAAACACACTTATCTTACAATGGCTCTAATAATGGCAATCACCACCTGTTTCACCCTCATTGCTCCAGAGCCGGAAAAAGGCCAGTTCAGACCTCCAAACCTCTACGAAGCCGTTGTGGCTCCTTTAAAAGATCTTTTTGCACGAGAAGCCATGTGGCTAATGCTTTTACTCATTGTCCTTTACAAACTTGGCGATGCCTTTGCAGGCACCCTTACCACGGCCTTTTTAATAAGAGGTGCTGGCTTTACGCCAACAGACGTTGGCACCATTAACAAGGGCTTGGGACTACTGGCAACAATAGCTGGAGCCATGACTGGTGGGGCGCTCATGACACGCATGGGGCTCTTTCGATCTCTTATGCTTTTCGGGGTTCTTCAGGCCATATCAAATCTGGCATTCATGGCCCTTGCAATGGTAGGGAAAAACTATCTGATGATGATCTTTGCAGTTGGCCTTGAAAATATCTGTGGCGGAATGGGAACCGCCGCCTTTGTATCACTCCTAATGGCCCTTTGCAACGTGCAATTCAGCGCCACTCAGTATGCCCTTCTCTCTGCATTAGCATCTATTGGCAGGGTCTTTGTAGGG
>JAMOUE010000261.1 GCA_027068235.1 Deltaproteobacteria bacterium
GGCCATACGCCTCCAGTCAAAGGAAGTGGCCATTGGGCCAAATGTTTATTACATTGGCAAAGACAAAGACATTCTTCTTCTCAAAGAGAAATGTACTCCACATGAAAGAAAGTGGGAAAATGTTAAGGTACCTATGAGAAGGGGAATCTTAAAGGCTGCCATTAGAAAACTAGCAAAGGCTGTTTGATACAATTGTTTTGTTAGAAGGCCGGCAGTTTCCCTCCTTTCCTGCCGGCCTGTTTTTTTGTAACTACCCTTGATTATTTAGAAATAGCCTTTAGTAAGGTATTGTAGGGCATACAATTTATTATATCCTCTTTTTCTAACCATCCACGTCTAGCCTGATTTATTCCAAGACGCATAAACTGCAGATTGTCTCTGTTGTGTGCATCTGTAGCAATGGATATCTTTACACCCATTTCCTTGGCCATTTTCAAGTTAATATCATTCAGATCTAGCCTTGTTGGTTGTGCGTTCAACTCTAGGATACATCCGTGGGTCTTTGCATGCTTAATAACACGCTCCAAGTCTATCTCGTAACCTTCCCTCGTTCCTATGAGCCTACCTGTAGGATGAGCGATGATATTGACATAAGGATTATCAATGGCCTTAAGGAGGCGTTTTGTCTGCTTCTCTTTGGAAAGTTTGAATTTACTGTGTATGGCAGCTATAACGATGTCGAGTTTGCTCAAGGCCTTGTCAGAAAGATCAAGGCTTCCATCTTCCAGGATGTCTACTTCAATTCCGTGGAGTATTTTAACACCAGCTACCTCTGCCCTTGCCTTTTCTATCTCGATTGTCTGGAGTTCAAGCTTTTCCTCATCCAGTCCCTTAATCATTGCAAGACGCCTGGAGTGGTCTGTTATGGCTAGGTATGAATAGCCCAGCCTTTTTGCCGCCTCTGCCATCTCCTGAATGGAATGTTGGCCATCACTCCATGTGGTATGGCAATGAAGGTCTCCTTTTATGTCACTTAGATTGACAAGGTTTGGAAGGCGGTTGTCCATTGCCGCCTCAATCTCTCCCCTGTTTTCTCTTAGTTCTGGCTCTATGTATGGAAGACCCACTGCGGCAAATATGTCGTTTTCAT
Source organism: Deltaproteobacteria bacterium (assembly GCA_027068235.1). GTDB lineage: Bacteria > Desulfobacterota > Dissulfuribacteria > Dissulfuribacterales > QOAL01 > JAADCZ01. The sequence goes on from JAMOUE010000261.1 coordinate 1,091, forward strand.
TCCTTCCTGCAATCCTTTTGTTGGCTTTAAACACTCCATATTCGTTAATCTTTAGGCCCAATTTTTGAGCAAGGCCTCTAATGGCTATGTTGTGTGCCTTTGAACCAGTAAAATAGTGGAGGGCTGAACCATAGCTTTCTTCCTCAACGGCTCTAAGATCGACCTGCATATCTGAAGTCAAAATAACTGTTGATCTTGTCTGGCCTTTGGAAAGGACGGTTTTTATGTCTCCAAACGTGACGAAATGCTCTATTATCCTTTCCGGTTTGGAAGCTGTTACGAGTATGTCAAGGTCTCCAACGGTTTCCTTTTTTCTGCGGAAACTCCCAGCCACCTCGATTTCATTGAGCCCTTTTGCCTCTTTTAAAAAATTCACTAATTCAGTGGCCAAAGATTCTGCAAATACCCAACGGAAACGCCTACCTTCTTTTTTGGCAAGCACAACCCCTTTTAAGATGGTCTGCTCAATTTTTTTGCCAAAACCGGGAAGCTCTCTAATCTTTCCTGTGGCTGCTGCCTCTTTGAGTTCCTCCAGCGAGGTGATTCCCAATGTTTCGTAAAGCGTCTTTATCCTTTTGGGCCCGAGCCCTTCTACCTTGAGAAGTTCAATAAGCCCTGGAGGAACCTTTTGCTCTAACTCTCTTAATTTCTCAAAGGAACCCGTTTCAATGATTTCTTTTATCTTCTGGGCAAGGTCCTTTCCAATTCCTGGGAGTTTGGTTAGGTCCTCTCCATTTGCAACCATTTCAGATAGATCTCTGGCAAGAGATTCTATAGTCCTAGCTGCATTTCTATATGCCCTTACTCTAAAGGGATTTTCTCCAAGGATTTCTAGAAGATCTGCTGTTTTATAGAACTTCTGGGCTACTTGCTGATTTAACATGCATGTTAAATAAGTAATT
>JAMOUE010000262.1 GCA_027068235.1 Deltaproteobacteria bacterium
GGCTACCTTTACAACTACAGCCTTTAATACCACTTTTTTCCCGTCGAGTTCCTTGGCCTTTTTATATGCCATCTCTACTGTTATTGCTCCTGGCCCAGTAGCAGGTTCTATCTTTACATCCTTTTTTCCCAGCCTTGTGGCACTTGAATGCGCCTTTACTACCATTTTAGATCCATCTTCTCCTCCATGCGCGTTGGACATAGGAGGAGATACCGCTCCTTGAGAAAAGATAATGGAGTCAAAGGTCTTGTTTAGACTTTTACTATGAAAATTTTTCATAACCTGTCCAGGATAGAGCATCACCTCGTCTCCCACCTTTACATCCATAGGTGGGACTGCTACCCAGCTCTTTTTCCCGTCGAATTCAAGAAGTATGTACGTATATCCGCCACTGTTCATTGTTTCTTTTACTGTTCCATATATGTAGCCTTGCTTCTTGGTAGGCTTGCTCTTCTGTTCAGTCTTTACAGTTTCTTTCTTCGTACTCTTGGGCTCATTTTTTTGGCATCCTAGGATGAAGAACATCGAACATATGGCAAAAATAAAGATCTTTTTCCTATACATTTTTCCTCCGTTTTCCTTACTTGAGGTTGACCACTGTGGCTCCCCAGTGGCCTGCATCATGCCCCGCTATTTTGTAAGATTTGACTATATCTAATCTGTTTAAAATCGAGTGAACCGATCGTCTTAAATTACCGGTGCCTTTGCCATGGATAATCCTTACCGTTTTTATACCAGCTTCCCTGCAGGCATTCAAATATTCTGGCACAAGTGAAGCCAACTCTGTTGGTTTAAATGTGTGTAGATCTAACTCACCATCCACTTTTATCTGGACTATTTGCTGCATTTTTTGTTACGTACGTTAGCCTTGTTGCACTCTATTGAAGAATTTTCCCTTTCAAACTGGTAACACCTTTTATATTCTATCCCGAGTGATCTTCAAATTAAAAAAAGAATAAATCCTACAGGAGAATATGGGAATGCAGCAATATGTTGTAGATGAATTGAGGGAGAATGAGATTCAGCGAATTCTGGCATATTTAGAAAAAAATTGTGAGAAGAGCGAACTTGATAACCTTTTCTGGCTTACTCTTCCTGATGATATTCTTACCCCTATTCAGTATCAACACAGGGATTGCAGCCCATTTTGTATTGGAATAGAAGTGAATGAGGACAAAGTAATCTTTGAAATGTTGGTGAGAAGCAGGAAAAAACTAAGATGTAACTGTATATCCTACGCAACAGGTCAACAGAGACAGTTCATACTCAATTTTGCAGATATCCTCTTGCGAGAAAGTGATATCAAGGCTTAGAAGTTGGAAGGAGAAGCAAGTCATGAATAGGTTTCAATTAAATATAGATTGTGAAGGTCCCCTTACTCAAAACGACAATGCTTATGAACTGTGTCAGGAATATATCCCATCTGGTGGTGCTTTTTTCTCAATCATTTCAAAGTATGACGACTTTTTGGCAGATGTCGTTCACAAACCTGGTTATAAGGCAGGAGATACCTTAAAGCTCGTTTTGCCATTTTTAAAGGCATACGATGTAACCAATGAAATGATAGAAAAGTTTTCTGAAAAGACACTTCTACTTCTGCCTGGAACTGAAATAATGTTGCCCTCAATCAACTCTCTACTTCCAAGTTTTATCATTAGTACCAGTTACAGACCTTATCTTGAGGCCTTATGCAACCTCACATCATTTCCAATGGCAAATTGTTACTGTACAGATGTTGATCTGGATGCCTATTCAGTAACCAATACAGAAAAGGAGAAACTCAAAGAACTGGCTCAAGAAATCTCGCAGATGGAGATGATTCAGTGGCCAGAAGAGGCCCAGGGAATTGATGATCTTGATCCAAGCCATCAAAAGACCATTAAACGGCTTGATGAGATCTTTTGGCATATAATTCCATCTATGGGCATAGGAGAAATTTTTGACAATGTTAATCCCATTGGTGGTGTGGAAAAGGCAAAGGCAGTT
>JAMOUE010000263.1 GCA_027068235.1 Deltaproteobacteria bacterium
CCGGTGCTTGACTACATATTAGGTGAAATACTTCAATTAAGCTATGTTGTTGATCCTGCCATAAAGGGGACAATATCTGTCCGTATCCAAGGCAATTATACAAAGAGTGAACTTCTAAACCTCTTTAATTCCATATTGCAGATTCATGGACTTGCCATAACCTCTGGTGATAATGGCCTTTATAAAGTGGTAAGAAAGGCAAACAGCGCTAAAGCTGGGACTCAGGTAAGTAAGGCAGGAACACATGCTTTAAAGCCGGGTGATGTGATTCAGGCTTTTCAGCTCACTTATATTTCTGCCCAAACAACATCGGCGAGCATTAGAACTTTTCTGTCACCTGGCGCCTTGGTAGTTCCTGTTCCCACAACCAACTCCTTGATAATTGTGGACACCCAAGAAAATCTGCGCAAGGCAGCAAAAATACTTAAACTGATGGATGCCGACTGTTTTAAGGATGTACAGTGGAAGCTTTTTTCCCTTGAACACATAGATGTTGCAGATCTGCATGGGGATTTGGAAAAAATTTTCAAGTCCCAGGGCATTTACAACAGGCCTGGTCTTGATCAAGGGGGCCTTGAACTGATTCCGCTCAAGACATTGAATGCCATTTTGGTTTTAACCAGATGGCCCAACATCTTAGATACTATGGAATTCTGGATCAAAGAATTGGATCAAGGGCAGTCTGAGAAGGGGGCAAAGGTCAATGTCTATTTTGTTCAGAATGGCTCTGCAAAGGAGATAGCAGACATTTTAAAACAGCTCTATGGCGGCAAAAAGAGCACCAAATCAAACAAAAGGGTGTTGGTAAAAAGGGCCAAACAGACGAAACAGACAGTTACGGGTGAGCTTAGCGGCGAGGTAGAAATAATACCCGATGAAATCAACAATGCCATAGTGATAAAGGCCTCTCCCAAGGATTATGAGATTATCTCCAGCGTTCTGAAAAAGCTAGATATTGTACCCAGGCAGGTATTGATTGATGTGCTGATCTTTGAGGTGACCCTGAACAAAAATTTAGAATATGGAGTGGAATGGCTCTTTAAACAGAAAAAAATCGGTCATCATGGAAGTTACCACTCAAATATTGTGTTTGAAAGTGCAAAAAATACAGCGGACAATGCTGGACTAGGTGAATTTCCTAAGGGATTTTCCTTCAGTTTGTTTGACGGCTCAGGCGGTTTGCGCGCTTTGGTAAGCGCTCTGGCAGAAGATACCAGCATTAACGTCTTGTCAGCTCCGAATATATTAGCAGTTGATAATCGCGAGTCCACCATAGAGGTTGGTGAAGACGTTCCAACCAAGGCGGGAACAACTACCACTACTGGTGGAAATGTTACTGAAAATATCCAGTACAGGAAAACGGGAATTCTCTTAAAGGTAAAACCACGGATAAATGACAGCGGCCTGGTAAGGCTTGATGTCACCCAAGAAGTCAGCCAACGGAGCAATCATACTGTGAAGGGAATAAGTTCACCAATTTTCAGCACCAGGAGGGCCACCACCTCTTTGGTGGCAAAAGATGGCCAAACTATTGTGCTAGGCGGCCTGATAAAAAACCAGCGCGACAAGACCAAAACCGGCATACCGCTCCTTAAAGATATTCCTGGATTAGGAAACCTGTTCAGCACAACAGGGGCAACCAACGAAAAGACGGAATTGCTCTTTGTCATAACACCCCATGTTATACAAACCAGGGCGGAAGCAGATTTCCTTACCCGCGAATTTGCTGAAAAAGTTAAAGGGCTCAAAGAACAGCTCAAGCTCCGCAAGGAATTTGCAAGACGTAAAGAGATTATAAGACAGAAGGCCTTGGGCACCACTAAGTCTTTGGATGAGATAGAGGCTGAACAAAACATCGGGAAGCCGCAACCCGAGGCTGAAAAAAATGATAAAATAGAAGAACAAAGGAGCCATGAGGACGAGTGGTGGACCGAAGGAGTGGAGATCTATGAGGATTAACCTCCAAAACACCTTTTTACCTTGT
>JAMOUE010000264.1 GCA_027068235.1 Deltaproteobacteria bacterium
TCAACCCCAGTTGCGGCAATCTCTCTTACATTTTCAAGGGTTACACCTCCAGAGGCCTCAAGGATGACATCTGGCTTGATATCTCTGGCAATCTTTACTGCTTTCTCAAGCTCTGAAACACTCATATTGTCAAGCATCACAATATCTGCACCAGCAGAAATAGCCTCTATGAGTTGCTCTGTATCTGCCACCTCTACCTCTATTCTAAGGGTATGAGGTGCGTGATACCTTGCCTTTTTTATGGCCTCGGAGACAGAGCCGCATACGGCTATGTGATTATCCTTTATAAGTATTCCATCAGAAAGGCAAAAACGGTGGTTAAGGCCTCCTCCCACTTTTACTGCATATTTTTCTAGCGTGCGAAGCCCTGGCGTAGTCTTACGAGTGTCAACTATCCTGCACTCAAAATCCTTTATTTTTCTCACATATTCTCGCGTCAGGGTGGCAACACCGCACATGCGCTGCAAAAAATTCAAGGCCACCCGTTCAGCCATAAGGATTGATGATGCCCTTCCCTCAATGGAAAGGAGGATATCACCCTCCTTAAAAGCTGTCCCCTCTGCCATAACCTTGCCGAAAACAAGCAGTGGGTCAACCTGTCTAAAGACCTCTTGGGCTACAAAGATCCCTGCAAGCAGCCCCTCCTCCTTTGCAACAACCTTCGCCTCTCCTCTTAGGTCGTCTTGGATGCAAGCCCCAGTGGTAACATCTCCCTCTCCAAGATCTTCCAAAAGGGCGTGCCTGACTACCTCTTCGTAAAGGATTTTAGGAAGCGGCTTACTATGCAATTTCCTTTAGCATCCTTTCATGGCCGTCAAGCTTTGCAAGCCGTGCAAGCAGGTTTTCCTTTTTGCCTTTCTCCTTTTCCACGATATCCTTAGGGGCCTTTTTCAAAAAGTTCTCATTGGCCAGCTTTGACTCTATTCTTTTAAGCTCTTTTAGGACCTTGGCCCTCTCCTTTTCTATCTTTTTAAGCTCTTGGCCAATATCAACAAGCCCTTCTAGGCGAATAAAGATCTCAACCTGTTCGTGTATAAATGATGCCGCACCACGAGGCTTTTGTTCAGAGCTGTCTATAACCTCTAGAGTTGCAACCCGTGCCAAGCTCTTTATCTCCCTTTCATGATCAGCAATCACCTTTTTGGCAAGGTCAGAGTGCGGTAAAAAAAGTGCATCAAGCTCTTTGCCTGGATGGATTCCTAGCTCGGCCCTGATATTTCTGATACCGCTTATCATGGCCTTTAAAAGTTCGATATCTTGAAGTGCCTGCTGAAAATCCCAATCATTTTCTTGACTTGGAAAGTCGGAGACCATTATGTAACCCTTTTCGCCAGGCAGACTGTGCCACAACTCCTCTGTTACAAAGGGCATGAATGGATGAAGGAGTCGTAACATGGTATCCAACACAGTAAGGGCCACTTTTTTAGATGTCACACTACGAATATCCTGTTCCTTAGAGGACAGATCAGACTTTGAAAACTCAAGATACCAGTCACAATACTCACGCCAGAAAAATCTGTAGAGTTCCTTTGCCGCAACATCGAAATCAAAGGATTCCAGGGCATCTCTTACCGTCTTGATAGTCTGATTAAGCCTGGTCAGAATCCATTTTTCAACAGAGTTAAGCTCCTCACCATCAGGAGATACCTGGTATTCCTCCATGTCCGATGCATGCATTAGCACAAGACGGGCAGCGTTCCATATCTTGTTCACAAAGTGACGGTAACCTTCTATCCTATCCTCTGAAAGTTTGATGTCACGCCCCTGGGCAGCAAAGGCTGCAAGGGTAAAACGCACTGCGTCCGTACCATATTTTTCCATAATGGTTAAAGGGTCGATAACATTGCCCTTTGACTTACTCATCTTCTGGCCCTGAGCATCTCTTACAAGGGCATGGAGATAAACATGATAAAATGGCACATCCTTCATAAAATGGAGGCCCATCATCATCATCCTGGCAACCCAGAAAAAGAGTATGTCAAAACTTGTTATCAAAACAGAGGTTGGATAGAAGAATTCCAACTCTTTGGTCTGTTCTGGCCAGCCCAGAGTAGAAAATGGCCATAGTGCCGAGCTGAACCAGGTATCCAACACATCTGTTTCTTGTTTCAGCTCTGTTGAACCGCACTTGGGACACTTGTCAGGATCGGTTCGAGATACAATAAGCTCCTGACAATCCTTGCAGGTCCAAGCAGGTATTCTATGGCCCCACCATATCTGCCTGGAGATGCACCAATCCCTTATGTTTGTCATCCATTCTTCATAGGTCCTTACCCAACCAGGCGGAACTATCTTGGTTTGCCCGTTCCTTACAGCCTCAAGAGCAGGCTTGGCCAGCGGCTCTATCCTGACAAACCACTGTTTCGACAACCTTGGTTCCACCACTGTCTTGCACCTGTAACATGTTCCTGCAGCCAGGCTATGAGGCTCTTCCTTTTCCAGTAGGCCCTGATTTTCAAGATCCTCAAGCACCTTTTTTCTTGCCTCAAAACGATCTAAACCTTCATACGGACCAGTTTCTTTTGTAAGGACTGCATTTTTGTCAAATATGTTTACACTTGGAAGATCGTGTCTTTTGGCAATCTCAAAATCGTTGAAGTCGTGGGCAGGGGTTACCTTGACAGCACCTGTACCAAATTCAGGATCAACATGCTCGTCTGCTATGATTGGGATCTTTCTGTTTACAAGAGGAAGCATAACGTATTGCCCAACAAGGTGCTTGTAGCGTTCATCCTCAGGGTTTACTGCTACTGCAGTATCGCCAAGCATGGTTTCTGGACGGGTAGTAGCAACCACTACATACTGCTCCTTTGAAGCCTTGCCTGTCTCAGGATCAACCAAAGGATAGCGAATATACCAGATTTTACCCTCAGAAAGGTCGTGTTCCACTTCTATGTCTGCAAGGGCAGTATGACATCGCGGGCACCAATTGATGATGTAGTCGCCACGGTAGATAAGACCTTCCTCGTAAAGCTTTACAAAAACCTCTCTCACCGCCTTGGAAAGGCCTTCATCCATGGTAAAACGCTCTCTAGACCAGTCACACGAGCATCCAAGGCGTTTGAGTTGTTCGATAATACGCCCACCACTTTTTGCCTTCCACTCCCAGACACGCTCAATAAACTTATCACGGCCAAGATCGTAGCGGGTAAGGCCTTCCTCTGCTATCTGACGTTCAACCACATTTTGGGTGGCAATTCCGGCATGATCTGTACCTGGCACCCACAATGTATTGTAACCGTCCATTCTTTTGTATCTCACAAGGATATCCTGAAGCGTGTTGTTAAGGGCATGACCTATGTGCAAGACTCCCGTAACATTTGGAGGGGGAATCACCATGGAAAAACTTGGTTTGTCCTTGTCCATAGTGGCAACGAAGAGTCCTTCGTCCATCCACTTATCATACCACTTTGTTTCCACGCCCTTGAAATCATAGGCCTTTGGGAGAAGGTTCTTATCAGCCTTTTCTGACATAATACGCAGCTCCTTGTTTGGATAGAAATTACTAATGTCTCTTTCTCTATTTCAAATCACGCTAACATAGTGCAAAAAGGATACAAACGCAAAACTTTGAGATAGTTAGGGTAGCAGGGCAACCACGTTGGCCAGACGGCCTGTAATGCCTTCTCGCCTGTAAGAAAAATAATTGTGATTACACATGGTACAGACCCTGACACAGTTGATCTGATTGAGCGGTACTCCTGCACCGACAAGCTGAGAAATAGATATTGACCAAAAATCAAAATGGTTAGGCCTTAGTCTAAAATCCCACATCCACTCTGGTAAAAGCGTTTTCCAGCCTTTAAATTCACCACAACAAGGCCCCAGAGAGGGACCAATCCCCACCCATATATCCTCAGGACATGATCCGTATTGGTGTTTAAGCTCTTCCACAGCCCTTTTCAATATTCCGCCCACGCTACCTCGCCAACCGCAATGAATATTGGCAACCACCTTTTTTACAGGATCAAACATTGAAACTGGCTGACAATCTGCAGTCTTTATGAGAAGTCCTACCCCTGTAAATCTTGAAAAGATTCCATCAGCCTCTACTTCCTGCCCATTCCGAAGATCTCCCCTCTCAACGTGGAAAAAGTCAGTGCCATGAACCTGTGTTACGCTAACTAGGGAGCTGACTCTTGTTTTTTCTTGAATCAGTTTCAAGTTTGCCAAAACATTTTCAGGTTTGTCTCCAGTAGCCTTACCAACATTCAATGTATCAAAAGGTTTCGGGCTGACCCCACCCAGTCGACTAAAGGCCAAACCGATAATACCTTTTTTAATATGAAGAGGAACGTGGGAGAAAAGATCTATAAATTCCATATAGTTAAACCTTTTTTGACATTAGAGTAGATAGCTGTGTGTCTCCTCTTTTTTGTTATACAGCCTAACTTTCCTTGCAAGATAGCAACATTGCAAAAAAGCTCAAAGTTCATTTGGTAGCAAAAGGTACAAAATTCACGCTCACCCTATTAGATGACGATTTAAATTACAAATTCGGGACTTGATTCTAAGGAGGCCAAACCCAAAATCATGGATGCAGTAAGTGGATACCTGGTTATAAAGGATATTCCTGATGAAACTTGTAGGGAAAAGATCCGTGATTTCCTAATAAAAACAATCAAAAATGTAGACCGTGAACGCTTAGACAAGTTGCTAATCAATACCCCCCTGACCTTAAAGGGAAAGATGCCGGAAAAGGTTGGGAAAAAGGTTGCAGAAAAGTTGCGGGCTTTCGGGGCAACGGTTGTCTTTCAAAAACTAGATGACAAACCAGCACCAGACAAAAGGAAATCAAAACAAAAGATTCAATTCGATCCCCCCCCTACTACAACTAGTTTAGGACTTAAAAAAGAACCGGTAGAAAAAGAAGATTTTCAAACAAACTTTAAAAATCTGTCTGAACCATTGTCTGAGCCGTTGTCTGAACCACCAATAAGAGAAGAAGTTGTTGACGACTCTCCTCTTGAACTTTCAAAAAAACCACCTGAAGAACCACTGGTATTTCCTTCTGAAAGTGATCTAGCGTCCTCACGAAAAGCCCTTAGATACCGGATTGTAGATCAAATTGCAGAAGTCAACAAAGAACTTTGGATCATTTTCACTATGGTGGCAATTGTGGGGTTGATGAATTATATCGTCGCCTCAAAATATATGATCCTTGGCCTCTACTCATTTCCAACATTGTTGTCTGCATATTTTTATGGACGCCGTCATGCTGTTATGACGGCAATTTTGACAATAATCATGGTGGGAATAGTAGTTCAGTTTAACGATGTAATCTTCTCTGATAACGATAGGCTCCAATTAGCCACTGGCAACAAATGGTACCACATAATGGCCTGGGGCAGCGTACTGATTTGTACTGCCTATGCCATGGGTACCCTTTATGAACGGCACATGGAAAAGGTCAAAGAGCTGCGAAAGACCTATCAGGGCCTTATAGTCATTCTAAGACACTTCATCTCCAAAGACCAATATACAGAAAATCACTGTTACAGGGTTTCTATCTATGCAGCAAAAATTGCCTCTTACCTTGGCCTTGATGAAGAAGCCATAGAAGACATACGCTCTGCAGGTCTGCTCCACGATATTGGGAAGCTAAAGGTCAGTAGAGAACTTCTATACAAGGCTGCCAAACTGTCGGAGGCCGAATACAAAGAGATTCAAAAACATGTCAAAAATAGTGAGACTATACTTGAGCCGCTCAAAGGCCCTCTTGGCAGAATAATTCCTATAATCTTGGCCCATCATGACAAGTATGATGGAAACGGCTACAGACCAAACAAGGGAACCAATATCCCATTAGGCGCTAGAATCCTTGCTGTAGCAGATGTTTATGATGCCCTTACCAGTGATAGGCCATACAGAAAGGCAATGGCCCCATTAGAGGCAAAAGAAATCATAGTGAAAGGGGCCGGAAAGGACTTTGACCCGGTGGTAGTCAAGGCGTTCCTAAAGGCCTTTGAAAGGGGTGATATGGATATTCCTAACTTTGTTGTCTAAACAAACGGGCTGACCAAAAAAGACAAAACATATTGGAACTATTCACCTTTTTTGGCTTTATTGAGATCTATGAGTCCAATTTATCTATCCTGACCATAGAGGAACTAAAGTCCGGAATACCTCCAAGACCATCGATAAAGGGCGTATTGTTAAAACGTCTATCCAACATTGCAAGATCATTGGGGTTGATGCCTCTACCAAGGCTCTTATCAGGCTCTTGGTATTGAGGCATCCCCTTGATACTAACCTTTGATGCCCCTAACTGTTTATGTCCATAAGATATGGAAATGGCCACCACACCTGGCCTAACCGTATCTGTAAGAAAAAGTCTGCCTCTAATGTCTCCCCCATTTAATGGGCTTGAGACCATGACCTCCTCCATATGAGAAAATCCTAAACTAACAGCTTCTTCCTTATTCATATAAATGAAATTTTCTGGCCATAACCTTAAGGCCACCGGATGCCAAACTGTTCTCGACTGGGTATGAAGAGCCCTTTTAAAACTTATAAGAGTAAAAGGATATAAAGAATCTTTGGATAACTTTTGCTTATCAAGAGCAAGAGTCCCTTTGAATCGCTCTCCTGTAATGGAGCAAATGGTGTCTGAAAGATTCTCATTATAAATACAAAAACGCTTTACTGCATGCCGTTTTATACGACCACGAAAGGACTCACCATATGAATGGAAAACACCACCTCGAGAAAGAAGCCGTGCTACCTTGTGCCATTCATCAACACTTATAAGATTTTTATATTTAGCAACGGGATAATTCTGCTCCACAAAAGCCAAGGACTTTGCATCAGCATGCTCAAGTCCTGCATTATATGCGATATTGGCAAACGCCTTTAAATAGAAATCTTCTGCCTTTTCTAAAGGATGTAACCTACTAGCCAAATCTGATATTGCCTTTGGTCCAAAACCGGGAAGATCAAGGGCCATTGCCAAATCGATAAGAAACGTCTCCAGACTAATATGCCTACCATCAGGGGTTTTTGCTGTTAGGGGATGAATGGCTGGAGTTCTCACAGAGGTAAATTGAAAACATGGGGCATGGGGACTCAACCATCCATATTGCCCCTCTGCATAGGTGACATCGGGTATAATGTAGTCAGCAAAGACATTTGATTCGTTAACACCAATATCAATTGAGACCAAAAGAGGAACTTTTTCCGTTGACTCCAGGGTCTTTTTAAATCTAAAGCCTCCTGGAATTGAATATACGGGGTTAAAGAAGTAGAGAAAAAGTGCTGAACACTTGTACGGATAGGCCTCATCTATACCAGCCAAGGCCTCTACACTCAATCCACCTTTAGTAAAGGGAAACCAAGGCCTCTTTGCTGGATAAAGTTTTTCTCCATTGGCCTCCTTTGATTTAAACTCTGTAGTATCTTCATATGCAAAACCTTCCCTAGATAACTTGATACCAGTTGGAGTCCGTTTTCCAGGAAAATCACAGAGCCCATATCGCCCATCTTGCCAATCACCAGCTGGCCCACAACTGCTACAATAGCCTCCTTTTGTTTCCAAACTTCCAGTAAGTGCGTTAAGTGCTGCCACAGCAAAGGCAGCATAAGCTCCACCTAGATAATTACCAGCTCCATGATACTGGCAAACACTGGATTTTGGGGCATGTTTTGCAAATTCTGCAGCTACCTCAATCAATGTATCCTTATCAACACCGCAAATATCTGCATAATCATCAAGAGAATATTCAAGCACCGCCTCTTTCATAAGCCTAAAGGCGGTCTTTACATTCACCCTTATGCCATCTTGTAGAGGAACAATC
>JAMOUE010000265.1 GCA_027068235.1 Deltaproteobacteria bacterium
TTGCCTAAGGCTTGGTGACAAGGCATGTATCTCCTCTTTGGCCCAGCGATTTTCCAATAGTCAGCGGATTACCCAGCTTTTTTGTAACGATTTAAAGGAGCAGATGGCTTATGATTATGAAAAAGGCCGTTATAAGGCAGTGATTCATGGTTACAGGCGTTTTTCCAGCTTTATGTGTCAAGACGATAATGACAAGTTGAAGGAATTTACAGCATGGGTGGCCTTAAAAGAGGGTGACTACCAACTAGCAGAGCGTCTTTTCAGCTCCCTTTCACAAAAAGAGGAGGTTAACTCTTCCATATACCAAGGTCTTATTAGTAGCTATGAACACCTTGGTAAGGAAGATAAGGCCTGGGATTTGGCAGAACGCCTTTCTAAGTCAACCAAAACCCAGGAACAACGGCCTGCAGCTGATTTCTTTTTTTCAAAAGGCCTGGCCTCAAGGGCAGCTTATATATGGGATTCTGAAGACGAACCCTACTACAATGCCGATACCTTATCTGTTGAGGGAGGTTACAGCTACACCTATTTGGATGGAGACAAAGGGACTTCACGGCTTCGCATTCAAGAAATGCCATTGTTAAACCTGAAGATCCAGCCATCTCAAAAGATTAGAATGACCCTTGGCCTTAGTCATCTACTTCTCCAGTCGGGCCCTGCTGGAGAACATCCTTGGCTTGGGACCCCTGCGTTGTTTAATCAAAAGAGTTCCGCAAAGACTTCTATAGATTGTTACGTTCCCTATGTTGCCTTTGATTATCAAAGCAGGTGGAGGGTAACTGGTTCGTTAAGCACAACACCTATAGGTGGACCAGTTGACCCTGTTCCTCTATTCGATTTCTCCATTCATAAGACTGGGCATACAGATGGTATCTCTTTGTTTCAGCGTGGGGTTACAAGATCCATACTCTCATGGACTGGGCAACGAGATCCCTATACAGGAAAGGAGTGGGGACGAGTTGTGGAGACTGGAATCTCTGCCATCACTTCTTTTGATCTAAAGAGGGGATGGTGGTTGTCTTTAGAGGGAGGATATGGCCATCTCTGGGGGAAAAATACCTGGCACAATACACGCCTTTCTGCAGGTATTTCTGCTGGCCACTCTTTGAAAAACCAATATTTTTCAGATGCCTCCTATGGCCTTTTCACCACTATTACGCACTTTGATAGAAATACAAACTTTTATACCTTTGGTCATGGCGGATACTTTAGCCCGCAATTTTTTCTGGCTTCTGGACCATTTGTGCACTTAAAGACTATAGAGGGGAAAAGGTGGCTGGTAGATACCAGTGCTTCCTTGTCATATCTCAATTTTTACGAGAAGGAGAGCGCCTTTTATCCAACGTTATCATCTTTAAAGGGGCGTTATTCCAGCGATCAATCAAGCAAACTTGGATTTTCAATCAAACTTTCCTCTGGTTATCTGTTTTCTCCATACCTAATGGGAAAGCTTCGTTTTAACATTGATAGAAGTGGAGATTATACCCAATACCATGTTGGAGTGTTATTCTCCTTCTTCTTTGAACCTAGAAAGGGCGTTCTGTATATGGATTTGCCCGATAGTTCCTCCTTTTTATACCACTAGGCCTTATTTTTAGAGGCGGTCTTTAGCAGGTTTGCGAGCTCCATAATCTAGGATTATAGTGATCTCCAAATATTAGGGCTTTTTTACCTGGGAGCACCTTTAGGTGATGTAGCTGTTATGTCTAGGTGGCACAGCCATCGGAGCAATCTTTTACTAGTCTAGTCTCTTTTATAGGGATTGTTTCACTTGCAATGCCAACAGCAAGTTTGTCATCTTTTTTAAGCTTCCAGTAATGTAGCCCTTTGAGAGGGTGTCAACTCCTAATAGGTGATGAATAATAATAGCTGTATGAAGGCCATAATACTTAGTGCTGGCCAAGGAAAACGGCTTTTGCCTCTGACGGAAACACGTCCCAAGTGTCTTGTTGAGGTAGGAGGGCTATCTATTCTAGAG
>JAMOUE010000266.1 GCA_027068235.1 Deltaproteobacteria bacterium
CAAGAAGTACAAGACCACCACAGATTCAAAGCATCGACATTCAGTGAGTAAAAATATCCTGCATAGGGATTTTAGTGCCAATTCCCCGAATCATAAGTGGGTTAGTTGACATTACCTATATCCGCATAGGTGGCAGATGGTACTCTTTAGTCGACCTTGAAAAACCCACATTTCAGAAAATTCAGCCTGCATAGGCTGGCTTTTTACTACTTTGCAGGCTGAGCAAAACTGTCGCGACCCGCTAGATTGTATACCGATTTTTTAAAGAGTTCCGGTTTCTTTTTCTGCCATTTTTTTAAGGCATCTATAGGAGTCATGTTACCAAGAGCTCTTTGGGGTATCCAGTGATTATACAATTTGAGGTAATGTTTTAGCGTCTTAGATAATTCTGCTGAGTCTTTAAATCGTGTTGTTACTAGAATCTCCTTTATTCTCCCATTAAATCGCTCTACCATACCATTAGTTTGAGGCCTGAATGGTTTTATCAAACGATGTTCGATATCGTGATTGTGACACACTACGTCAAAAAGATGAGTGCCTGTGGGCTTCCTTTCTCCTGTGGATACAAACCTGTCTGTAAATTCCTTGCCATTATCTGTAAGGATGATCCTTATCTTAAAAGGTGCCTTTTTTATGAGCTTTTCAAGAAAGACTTTGGCTGAACTGGCTGATTTGTCTGGCAAAATATCAAAGTATACCCATCTGGTAGCCCTATCTATCGCTACAAACAGATACTTTCTTTCCTTTTCGTCAGGAAGTTGGGGTAAATATTTTACATCAACATGAACATAACCGGGTTCGTAATCCTTGAAGGTCTTCTTTTTAGGCTCATTCTTCTCATCTTTGGGGATAAGCTTTTTAAGGTTGGACACCCCATAGCGCCTGAGACAACGATCCAGACCAGATCTAGATACTTTGGGATTGATAAACTCCCTTACTACATCCAACAAATCATCCAGGGGTAAAAGGAGGGTTTTTCTCAGTTCTACAACAACAATTTCCTGCTCTGGCGTAAGTGTAGTCCTCATTCTATGGGGCCTATGGGATCTATCTTCCACAGAGTCTCTTTTCTTCCAACGCCTGACAGTGAGCCTGCTAATACCAAACTTCTCCGCAAGCTTTCTTTCAGACAAATTGGATTCCTGGATAAATTTCCTAATAGCAGGCGTAGTAGTTGCGTTCTTATGCAGTTTGATTTTCATGATATTTTCCCGCTAATGATTTCTTGTTTCATCTTCGAAAGAAATAGTCTTGCCATTAATAAAGCATAGCTCCTTCGAGGCACTGAATCAAGCGGGACCATACACTTTTAGGTACTTTGTTCAAGACATTGGCAGTCTTATGAACCCAGCAGCGCTGTATTCGTGTCTCAGGAAATACCTTGGCCAGAGCCTTCCAAAAACCAATGGCTCCGTCACCTATTGCCAGCTTTGGTGCCTTTGTTAGACCTCTGTGCTTTAGATCCAGCAGCAATTCATACCAACTCTGCTCTGACTCCCGGTATCCGTCCTCAATTGCAAGAAGTTCCTTTACTCCGCTATCCTTCACCGCAATGATTACAAGGATACACTGCCTGGCATCATCTGAACGAACATTGAAATATACGCCATCAACCCACAGGTAAACATAACGCTCCTTGGAAAGATCTCTCTTGCGCCAATGCTCGTAATCTTTGATCCATTTTTCCTTGAGGCGGCTTATGGTGGGCTGTGAAAGACCGGCTGCATCCTCACCCAAAAGTGCTGTCAGGGCTTCACGAAAATCACCTGTGGATATGCCTTTTAGATAAAGCCAGGGCAGTACATTCTCCACACTTTTTGTCCGCTTGATATAGGGAGGCAACAGAGAAGATCGAAAAACAATACCTGATCCGCTCCTATCCCTTGTCCTGGCAACCCGTATCTCCACAGGACCCAGGCCGGTCAATATCTTGCGCTTTGGCAAATAACCGTTTCTGACAATTGCCCTGCGTCCCTTG
>JAMOUE010000267.1 GCA_027068235.1 Deltaproteobacteria bacterium
ACTCTACACTTCATATCTATATTGTTCTTTTCAGAAATTGCCCACTGGAGCATTTCGTAAAATGTCTGTCTGTCAAGGCCAAGTTTTTCAAGTAAGGCATCAGATGGTTCATCCTCAAGGGTTTCAAGGAGATTGTTTCCCATAGAGTTTGCAAGAAAATTAGCCAAACTCACAATAAGAAGATATTTGGGCGGAGCAGCATCGGCAAATGGATTGTGATGGCGGTATGCCGTTATTTGGAATGGCTCAGGAAGCCCCCATCTTTCCAATAATTTGGCTCCCCAAAGGGCATGATCAACCCCCCAGCATGCTTCAAGTTCATCTAGCCTGCGTCCTTTGTCCTCAAAGATGGATATAAAGAGTGTTGGAGCTTGGGTCATGAGCACTAGCCACCCAACATCGTGAAGCATGGAAAGTGTGTAAAGATCAGGGTCTTGTATATCAAAGTCAAATTCAAAATCCTTGGCCAGGACAGCAGTGGTCATGAGATGTTTCCATAACCTTTCAGCATGGGGCCTTATGGTATTTGATACGGTAAGGAGCCTTTTGGCAAGTAGGCTGCTTATGGCAAGCTGAATGACTTCTTGCTGTCCAAGGAGTACCACAGCTTGGTTTATTGAGGTGACCTCTGCACTCAAAGAGTAGAGGGCACTGTTTAATATCTGGAGGAGTTTGGCTGTAAGGGCAGGATCCTGAGCAATGAGATCGCATAGCTCTTTTGTTTCCACCTCATCCTGGCAAAGCAAGGTAATCAGCCGCTGGGCAATGGAAGGCATGGTTGGTAGTTCATTGCTATTCCAGTCTATTGGAATAATGGGCTGCTTTTCCATGTTTACCTGTGCTTCTACGTTTGTGTCTAGGTTCATTTTTTGTCCTCAGGCGTTAAATGTTTTTTATTCTTTTCCCGTTCCATAAATGGTTTTACAAGGTCAATGGGAATTGGGAACAAAATGGTGGAACTATTTTCCTGAGAGACCTCCCGCAAGGTCTGTAGATACCGGAGCTGAAGGGCTGCTGGCACACTTTCAATAATTCCTGCTGCATCAGCAAGTTTCTGTGCTGCTTGAAATTCACCCTCGGCATTGATTATCTTGGAGCGCCTTTCCCTTTCAGCTTCAGCCTGTTTGGCCATAGCCCTTTTCATTTCGTCTGGTAGATCTATCTCCTTTACTTCTACCTTGCTTACCTTAACTCCCCAAGGTTCAGTGTCTTGGTCAAGAATGCCTTGTATTTTGGTATTAATCTGCTCTCTTTCCGATAAAAGGCTGTCGAGTTCCTCTTGTCCACACACGCTCCTGAGGGTGGTCTGGGCAAGCTGTGAGGTTGCAAAGTAAAAGTTCTCTACCTCTATTACTGCAGCAACCGGATCTAAGACCCTGAAGTAAACCACTGCACTCACCTTTACCGATACGTTGTCCTTGGTGATGATGTCTTGCGGTGGCACATCTAAAGTGACTGTCCTCAGGTCCACCTTTTTCATCTTATCGATAATAGGGATGAGAATGATTAACCCAGGACCTTTTGCACCTATGATCCTACCAAGACGAAAGATTACGCCTCTTTCGTATTCCTTTAACACCCTTACAGAAGCGGCCAAAAAGACAATGGAAAAAAATAAGACAAAGACAAATGCAAATGGCATGTAGTTATTCCTCCTTTGGTTCTATTTCTATTTTTAGCCCCTTTATGCCTGTTACCTTTACCGTCTGTCCTTTATGAAGGTCTGAGGGGCCAAGGCCCTCCCATAGCTCTCCGTGGACAAAAACCATATAGCGCCCTGGTTTCTTTACTTCTTTAATTACTCCAGTAGTTCCAATAAGGGCCTCAGGGCCGGTTTTCGGCTTTGATAGGGCTGCCTTTGCTGCAATAATGGCAATGGTAAAGAAAAACAGGGTTACTGTGAGCAGAGTAGGCCACAATACCGAGTTTGATATGGTAAGATAGCTGTTTGTATCAAATAGCATTAGTGAGCCCATGACAATGGCAACGGTTCCAGATATTGCAAGGATGCCGTGGCTCGTAATGAAAAGTTCTAGTACAAACAGTATAAATGCAAGAAGGATCAGTAACACTGCCACAGCGTTTGCAGACAGTGTGTGTAGTGCATAGAGAGCAAGTAGCAGACATATTGCACCAACAGAGCCTGGAAATATCACGCCAGGATGGGCAAACTCAAAGTAAAGTCCTATCATCCCCATCATGAGAAGGATATAGGCCACGTTTGGATCTGCAATTACCTTAAGAACCTTTTCCTTCAGTCCCTCTTGCACAAAAATGGGGTTTGGATCTCGCGGGGCAATCATCACCTTGCTGTCATCGGCCAAGGTTATCACCTTACCCCTGATCCTTGAGATCAGCTCAGGGATGTCTTTGGCAATAAGGTCTATAACATGGAGTTTAAGGGCCTCTTGAGCAGGGGATGCTATGCTTTTTCTTACTGCCTCTTCTGCCCATTTAACATTTCTCTTTCTTTTTTGGGCAATACTGACAGCAAGAGCAGCTAGGTCATTTTCTGACTTCTTTGCCATAGTGCTATTTTCATCGGTATTACCACCAATATCTACAGGGTGCGCTGCGCCTATGTTTGTGCCAGGGGCCATTGCTGCCACGTCTGCAGCAATGGTAAGAATTGCCCCAGCCGACGCTGCCCTTGCCCCTGGAGGATAGACATAGACCACCACAGGCAAGGAAGATGACATTATGAGCTGGACCATCTTGCGTACCGTTGTGACTAGACCGCCAGGTGTATCGAGAAGTATTATCAGGGCCGATGCCTTTTGGGCCTCTGCTTCTTTGAGAGCCCGTTTCACCAGTCCATAGGTTGCTGGATTGATGGAAGAATCAAGTCTTACGGCAAAGACAGGGCCAGTTCTCACCTGAGGCCTTAAAGGGTCGGAAGAGGCAAAGACACAGGTTGTTGCAACTGCCATCTGCATGGCAAGTAAGATGGAAAATATCAGGGAAAGATCCCTAGTAAACAGCTTTTTTTTAACCTTTGGCTCCATTTTTGATTTTTTCATATTCACTTTGAAGGAGTTGCAAATCGTGCCAGGCCTGCCTTTTTAGATTCACAAGCTTTGCCCCGCCAAAACGCAAAAGATAGGCTGGATGATAGGTAACAAGTACCTTTATACCATTATATTGGTGAAATTTCCCTCTAAGTGTGGCAAGTGGCTCTTCTGTGCCCAGAAGGGTGTGGGCTGCTGTTGCGCCAAGACAAAGTATAAGTTTTGGATCTAGAAGTTCTATCTGTTTTAACAAATAGGTAAGGCATGCTTCTATCTCCTCCTTTTTGGGTGTTCGGTTTCTTGGAGGCCTGCATTTGACAACACTCGTTATGAATACCTCTTGACGTTCAAGATTTATGGCCCTTAACATCTTTGTCAGCAATTCTCCTGAACGCCCTACAAAGGGCCTTCCCTGAATATCTTCCTCCCTACCAGGGGCCTCTCCAACTATCATTAGTATTGGATTTTTTGATCCTTCACCAAAGACGGGGTTTTTTCGTGATTGTGCCAGAGGACACAGATGGCACTTGTGGACAATCTGTTCCAACTCGGAAAGGTCTGCGGCCTTTAAAGAGACAGTTGTAGCCTGTAATTTCTTTTTTGCCATTTTTTCTTCTATGTCTGAAATCTTTTCTAGATGTCGTTTTGGGACATGGCTTATGCCAAGAGCGGCAATGCCTTTAAAGAGTGCCTTTAGATGTTTTAGCTCTTGTGAGACTTCCTTGTTCATTTGAGTCTTTTGGCCCAAAAAAGAATAATGATAACTATTATTGCACCTGTAATACCGCCTGCTGTGTCTGCAACCCAATCTCTTGGATCCAGAGTTCTTCCTGGTACGAAGTATTGATGTAGTTCATCAAAGATGCCGTAGCCAGAGGCAAAAACAGATGAAAAGAGGATGCTAGCAAGGGGTTTTTTAGGAAAAAGGTCAAATATGCTCCACCAAGATACGAGCGCTCCAAGTATGAAGTATTCAGCAAAGTGCATCAGATAGTCTGGTGGCATTTGGCCTGGTATTTCATCACCAGGTATGGATGAGCCTATAAAGATTATGGTTGTCCATATCAGGACGGCAAGTCCTCTTTTGCGGGTGAGAATGTAGTCCAATAGCGTCTCCTCCAACATATACCCCGGATGCTTGACTCAGATTAAAGAGTACACTAAGAATTGCAAGCTGTCACAGACAGATTTTACCACTGGTACAAACAGATAGATATAGAATCGAAAAAGCGTGAGGAGTTTTGCAAATTGAGTGAAGAAAGTCAGGTAATAAAGCAGCGGAAACAAAAGGCTCAGGAGCTTGAAAAACTCGGGATTAATCTTTTCCCTAACGACATAAAACCTCCTGAAAGGGCAGGAGCCATTAAAAAGGTGTATGAGAAATATGATGCCGAGGCCCTTGAAAAAGTGGAGGATACATTTAGGGTTGCAGGCCGCATAATGGCCCTTAGAAGGTTTGGCAAGGCCGCCTTTTTCAGCTTGAAAGACAGTTCGGGTTCCATACAGATCCACGTAATGAGGGATCGCATCGGTAAGGATGCCTACAAGATATTTAAAAAGTTTGACATTGGTGACATCGTAGAGGCGGAGGGACGTCTGTTCCGCACAAAGACCAACGAGCTTACCATTGAGGCAGACAGGGTAAGGCTTGTTACCAAGTCAATGAGGCCTCTTCCTGAAAAATATCATGGCATCAAAGATAAGGAGCTTCGTTACAGAAGGCGTTACGAAGACCTTATAATGAACGATGATGTGGCAGAGACCTTCCGCACCAGGGCCAGAATTATTCAGATGCTCAGACACTACTTCACATCAAACGGCTTTCTCGAGGTGGAGACTCCTATGATGCAATCCATTGTAGGTGGCGCAACTGCAAGGCCTTTTGTTACCCATCACAATGCCCTTGGCATAGATCTATTTATGAGGATAGCCCCTGAACTTTATCTCAAAAGACTTCTGGTTGGAGGGTTTGATAGGGTTTTTGAGCTTAATAGGAACTTTAGGAATGAGGGTATTTCACTGCAGCACAATCCAGAGTTCACCATGCTGGAATTTTATGAGGCCTATGCAACCTATGAAGACCTGATGGTGCGTACAGAGGAGCTTTTTGCCCAGATAGCTCTTGATATAAAGGGAGATACCAAGTTTCAATATCAAGACCATGAGATAGAGATGGCCCCTCCTTGGAAAAGGATGACACTCAAGGAATCCTTGGTGGAGGTGGGCGGTGTGCCTGAAGAAGAGCTTGATGACAAAGATGCCCTTAACAAAAGGCTCGAAGGCATGGGAGTGGAGATGGGAAAGGATCTTGTTTTAGGTAAGTACCTTGCCAAGCTCTTTGACCTCCTTGTTGAGCCAAAGCTCATTCAACCAACTTTTATTACCCATTATCCTACAGATATTTCTCCTCTTGCCAGACGCAATGCCCAGGACCCAAGTGTGACAGACAGGTTTGAGCTTTTTATTACTGGCAGAGAGATAGCAAATGCCTTTTCAGAACTAAATGATCCCAGGGACCAGAAGGAACGTTTTGAAGAGCAGGTGGCCAAAAGGGGAGATGACGATGAGATTCCACCAGAGGTTGACTACGATTATGTCAGGGCCTTGGAGATAGGGATGCCGCCTGCAGCAGGCGAGGGAATAGGGGTTGATAGGTTGGTTATGCTGTTTACCGATTCTCCCTCCATAAGGGACGTCATTTTATTTCCCCAGCTCCGTCCTGAAGGCGGAAAACGTTCGGCTTCATAGGCGGGCCTTTCCCTGATGAGATATGAACTTTACATGGCTCTCAGATATTTGAGGGCCAAGAAACAGCACAAGTTCATTTCCCTCATTTCTGTTATCTCCACTGGAGGCGTTGCCGTAGGGGTAATGGCACTGATAGTAGTTATTGCCGTAATGGCTGGCTTTGAGAACCATTTGAAGGAAAAGATTCTAGGGGTAAACGCCCATCTTCTCATTAGGAGTTATGAAGGCGCCTTTGATTCTGTTGAGATGCTAAAGAGACAGATAGAAGGGATTAGTGTTGAGCCAGAGGGAGGACTTTCTGGCATATTGTCAAGGCTCAGGGGGCATAGCTCTAGGCCCCATGTAGTGGCTGCAACTCCAGTAGTGTATATCCAGGCACTTTTGAGTTCAGGCCGGGCAGTTAGTGGAGTAGCCATCAGAGGTGTTGACCCAGATAGTGTATCCAAGGTGATAACCTTTGGGAAACTGCTGCAAGGAAAGGGCATAGAGGGATTTAAAGACTTTTCTCAAAAAGGGCCTCCTCCTATTCTCATAGGTAAGGAACTGGCAATAACTCTAGGGGTTCAGGCAGGTGATTTTATTAGGATTGTCATGCCAAGCGGAACCATAACACCTATTGGAATGATGCCAAAGATCAGAACCGTCCAGGTCATTGGTATTCAGACGATGGGCATGTATGAGTATGATATGTCCCTTGCCTTTATGCCAATGAAGGCTGCGCAAAAGCTTCTTGGAATAGGCAATAAGGTTCATGCCTTTGAGGTCAAAATCTCCGACATATATGCAGCAGGCCGTTTTGTAAAGGCCTTAGAGACCATGCTTGGCTATCCATTCTGGATAATGGACTGGCAGCAGATGAGCAGAAACCTTTTCTCTGCCATGGAACTCGAAAAGTTTGCCATGTTCGTGGTTCTCACCCTTATTGTCTTGGTTGCCGCCTTTAACATCATAAGCACCCTTTCTATGATGGTCATGGAGAAAAAGGCAGACATTGCCATTTTAAAGGCCATGGGAGCCACCAACAGCCAAATATTAAGGATATTCATGCTAAACGGCACCATGATAGGGATAATGGGAACGCTACTTGGTGTGTGCGGTGGAGTGGGGCTGTGCTGGCTCCTAAAAAGGTACAAGTTTATAAAGATTCCAAAGGAAGTGTATTATACTGACAGCATTCCCATCCTTCTTTACAGCTCAGACGTGATTATCATTGCAGCATCGGCATTGATTATATGTATTCTTGCAACCATCTATCCGGCAAGACAGGCTGCAGGCATAGATCCGTCTAAGATACTAAGAAATGCATAGGCCACCTCTAAAAAATCGGCCCTGTTTTTTTAATGTGACATAAAAATGGCAAGGGTATGCCTTGGAAATAAACTGAATGAATCGTCATCGATAACCTGCATACCCCTGAGATACAACTGGGTTGACTATACCGCCAGGGAAAGGGCACTCATACTTGAAGCAGAAAAGATTTATTTTCCGACTATCCACTATGCCTCTGCCCTTTCTTGCTTGGGCAAAGAGATCTTTCCAAGCCTTTCAAGCTACTTGCTTCTTGGAGACAAGGCACTCCAGTTTCAGGCATTTCAGGCTGCCTCTATTCCAATGCCAACAACTAGACTTTTTCCAGGGGCGGACAAAAAAGAAAAGATACTCAAATATTACTCATTCCCATTTGTGGCAAAGATACCATCTTGTTCATCAAGGGGGCAGGGGGTGTTCCTCATAAGAGATGAAAAGGACCTTGAGGATTATTTGGAGATGGTATCTGTTGCCTACATACAAGAGTATATACCTGTTGACAGGGATATTCGAGTGGTGGTCATTGGCAGTGAAGCAGTCCTTTCCTATTGGAAAAGGGCTCCTAAGGGTAACTTTAGGACAAATGTGGCCCAAGGGGCATCTATTGATTTTAACGATGTGCCTGTAGATGCTATAGATTTTGCCCTTTGCGCTGCAAAAAGGTGCTCCATTGACCATGCAGGCTTTGACATCTGCATGTCGGAAAG
>JAMOUE010000268.1 GCA_027068235.1 Deltaproteobacteria bacterium
TATGATTTCTGAAATAAAAAGGGATTTATCAATAAACAGAAAGTCCCCCTGCCTTAATTCTTGAAAATCACTTATTCCTATGCCAATGCGTTTTTTCATGTATGGCCTCTTTAGTGCTATGTATAGAGATATTTTTTCTATTTTTTTATTCTACATTTTTTGTCATTTATGGACAATTAAGAATCCCGGAATGTTTTGTAATTGATCGCCACTTGGCCTTTTGGTCCTTTTGGGTGTCACTCCTTTGCGTCTTTGAAGGGGATTGCTTCGTCAGCCCTAAAAGGGCTTCCTCGCAATGACGTGGTGGGAAGGAAACAGGTCATTGCGAGGAGGCGCAAAGTAACTCTCCGTCATCGCGAGGGGCCGAAAGGCCCCGTGGCGATCCCGTCCGCACCCGCACTCGCACTAACCAAGCTCGTCATTGCGAGCGAAGCGAAGCAATCTTCCCCGAAGACGCAGAAGAGGGTTATTGCCAAATCCCATCCAGAAACGCTACAGCCTTTTCACCCATACCTTTTTGCCATCAGAGACCACCACAATCTTTATCACATTATCAAATCCCTTGGCTTTAAGCTCCTTTACTTAAACTACATTTACAGGAAGCCTCTTTGGCGTATGCCCTTTTGTCTATTTGTTCTATGGCCTCTTGTATGGCCTTTTCAGGGTCTTCCTTATAAAAGCCTGTAATGGATTTCATCTCCATTAAAATGGCAGGTCTGCTCTAAGTGTTTATAACAGAAATGTCAGATTAAATTATGATTAGTTCACTTTTTTTAAAGGCCCATTCAGATTTATGAGGTATTTCTAAAATATCTTCCTGCTGTCTAGTAATACCGTTACTGGCCCATCGTTTATTAGGCTTACTTGCATGTGGGCCTGAAAAACTCCTTTTTGGCAATCTATTCCATATTGGCTTATCTTTTCTGCCGCCTTTTCATACATCTTTTTGGCCTCTTCAGGTGCCATTGCCCTTGAAAAGGATGGCCTGCGTCCCTTTCTGCAGTCTCCCAACAAAGTAAACTGGGAGACAAGCAAGATCTGGCCTTTTATATCTATTAATGAATAGTTGAATCTTCCGTTTTCATCCTCAAAAAGTCTAATGTTGACGCATTTATCAACAATATATTCAAGATCCTTGTCTGTATCGCCTGCCTCTATACCAAGGAATACCAATGCCCCTTGTTGTATTGCCCCAACCACATTGTTATCCACTGTAACCCTTGCCTCTTTTACCCTTTGCCAAACTGCTCTCACACTTTTCTCCCTATTTGAAAAACGGTACAAACAGCTACTTGTACTTTGTTTGATATGCATTTATTGTCTAAATCGTTATGGCATCGGAACTCATTATAAATGTTGCTCCATGGGAGACAAGGGTAGCATTATTGGAAAATGGAACTGCGGTGGAGTTCCACGTTGAAAGGGCAGGTCGCCCTGGGCACGTAGGCAACATATACAAGGGCAAGGTTGTGCGTGTGCTGCCTGGAATGCAGGCGGCATTTGTTGATATTGGCCTTGATCGCACAGCTTTTCTCTATGTAACCGATGTATATGATCATCTCACTGAGTTTGAGCACATGCTCGGGCGTGCAGAGTGCAGTGATGAACCAGACGAGCTTCCCTGTATGCATGATGACGATGCAGATGAGTCCAAGTTGCATTACACGCCGCCTCCCTTCAGGATTGAGGATCTGCTGCATGAAGGGCAGGAGATTCTGGTTCAAGTGACAAAGGAGCCCGTGGGTAGTAAGGGGGCAAGGGTTACCTCTCATATATCACTTCCAGGCAGGCATCTTGTGCTCATGCCAACAATGAACCACGTTGGTATCTCAAGGCGCATTGAAGATGACTCTGAGCGTACACGTCTCAAGGAGGTTATAAGCGAACTTAGGCCAACGGGTATGGGGTTTATAGCTCGTACTGCCAGCGAAGGTGCCAATAAAACTGATCTTCAGGCAGAAATGGATTTTCTTTTGAGGCTTTGGAAGAATATTCAGCAAAAGGCCACCTCTCTTCCCATACCGAGCCTAGTTTATGAGGATCTTGACATAACCTTACGGGCTGTCAGGGATCTGTTTACAGGAGACGTGCAAAGGCTTGTAGTTGACTCACGCCAAGCTTATGAGAGAATAATTCACTTTATAGATACCTTTGCCTTTGACCTAAAGCCAAAAGTAGAGCTGTATAATGAGTCTCTACCTATATTTGATGCCTTTGGCATCGAGATGGATATGTCTCGTGCCCTTGGAAAGAAGGTATGGCTCAAATCTGGCGGATATATAGTTATTGAGAGTACAGAAGCCCTTACTGCCATAGATGTAAACACAGGTAAGTTTGTTGGAAAGCGCCATCTTGAAGATACAATTTTAAAAACCAATTTAGAGGCGGCCAAGGAAATTGCATATCAGTTGAGGCTAAGAAATATTGGGGGGCTTATCATTATAGATTTTATAGATATGTCTGATGTATCCAGTAGAGAAAAGGTTTTTAAAACCTTGAAGGATGCATTGAAAAAAGACAAGTGTAAAACAAACATATTGAGGATGTCTGAGTTAGGTCTCATCCAGATGACTCGAAAGAGGAATCGTGAAAGCCTCAAGCGTCTGTTGACGGAACGGTGTTTTTATTGTGAAGGTGCAGGCGTTTTAAAGTCACGGCGTACCATATGTTATGATATATTCAGAAAAATCAATAGGGATGCACATTCATTCATGACCAATGGAATTCAGGTTGCGGTGCATCCCAAGATTGGTGATATGCTTCTAAAAGAAGAGTCATCATTTGTAGAGATGCTGGAAAAGGCCCTAGACAAGGAGATTGTCATTGTTCCAAGGCCAGAATTTCATCTTGAACAATTTGAGATAAGCTACATTCATCTTGATAGGGAGCAAAAGCATCCTCATTCTTAAGTGATATTATTGACTCAGGAGACTGAAATGACCTTTAAGCCACAAGCATTGCCAACACTTATTGGTAGCATACCTTTAAAGGACCACCATGATGCAGTTGAGCTTATACTCAAATATACACCTGAAATTCCTCTCTGGCCCCAGCTTCCATGCTACAAGGAAGAAAGGCTGTTAAGCCAGTTTGTAGAAGGGTTGCCCGGAATAGTAGAAAGGGATGATAAGCTATACTTTGATACATCTTCGCCAAGTTTTGACCAAGAGGTTCTTTCCTTTTTTGAAGATTATTTAGAGGTTAAAGAGGCTGGTGCTCCTCTAAAGGGTTCAAGATTTGCCTTTTCAGAAGCCACCTCCAGGGGATTTAAGGCCTTTTTGGCTGCAATACCAAGCATGAACCCCCAACCCGTTGCACTCAAAGGGCAGATAACTGGCCCCTTTACCATGCTGACCGGCATAAAGGATCAGGAGGGTAAGCTTAGTTTTTTCAATCCCGTTCTTAGAGATGCGGTTGTAAAGGCAATCTCTCTAAAGGCACTGTATCAGGTTCAGGAAATGAAGAAGTTGTGTGACAGGGTTGTCTTATTTTTAGATGAACCAGCATTGGCAGGCTTTGGTTCCTCTGCAATGGTCGGTATTACAAGAGAGGAGGCCATAGCAGATTTGAAGGCAGTTATTGATGAGGTAAAGCAGGCGGGTGCAACAGTTGGTATCCATGTGTGTGCAAATACAGATTGGTCTTTGGTTATGGATGCGGGGATAGAGATTCTGAGCTTCGATGCCTACAGCTATTTTGATAAGCTGATCCTTTACAAAGAGAGGCTTTTGCAGTTTCTGGAAGAGGGAAATGTAATCGCGTGGGGACTGGTTCCAACCCTGAATACGGATGATCTTGCCAGGGAAGATACAAAAAGCCTGTTTTCCAGGTGGCAAGATTGTGTCTCAGCCTTTGAGTTTGACTATGATAAGATTGTTGATCAGGCTCTTGTTACGCCAAGTTGCGGGACAGGGCTTTTGACAATAGAGCAAGCAGAGCGGGCATTGACTCTCACTAGGGAGTTGTCTATGCAGATCAGACAATAAATCGTAAACATCATAGAAAAGGTGGCATCAATTCAAGGATGGGGACAAAAAGAGAGAAAAAGATAGGAAGAATGGAGGCTGCTCAAGAACTGGCGCGATTGTCAGGGCAGGTAGCCGATGGATTTTTGGAGTTGGCAGGAAATAGGGCAGAGCTTCCAGAGGAAATCTTATTAAAGAGATCTCTGAAGATAAAAAAGAATGAGATAAGTTTTGAGTTCACCTTAAAGATTAAGGCGGAACGCGATTCAAAAAAGGCCCAGCAACGCCAAAGGCGATCTTCTTCACGTTCTTCAGAAAAGTCAGATAAGCGCCCCTATAAGGCTAAAAAGCTCAAGAAAGAGATAGGCATGATGTGGAAGGCGTTGAAAAGGTGCATAAAAAGTGGTGAGACTTTCAGGGATAAGGATGGTTTTATTAGGGCGCTCAATACGTATGGTCAGAGTGCAGATAGAGAGTGGGCACGAGAGTGGGAAAGGTGTGAAAGCCTAGTCAAAGAGGCTTTGGAACTGGCTGGTAAGGGCAATGTAGATGAGGCCTTAGAGCGGTGTAAAAAAGTGGATGAAATGACTAAGGCCTGTCATAAGAAGTATAAATAAAGCATTTATTGATGTAATGTTTCATGATGTTTTTGTTAAAAGCTCAACTTATATAAGATAGAGAAGTTGTCAAAATGTAATGGCTGGAGATATCTTATTGATATTTTGAGGATTATTTTTGGATTTGGTTTCAGCCAAGTAATAGAAAGAAAATTTTTAGATATGGACTACGGGAAAAATTTCCACCTATTACTTGCCCTTTAAGAGAAAAAAAATTAATTATCCTTTTATATAACATATTAGCGATAGGGAGGTTTTGAGTCATGGCATGTGCATCCAGGGCCAAGAAGCAGACAAAAAAGGAGTCCAGCGCAAAAAAAGAGATCAAAGGGGCTATAGTTGCCATTGTTACCCCTTTTAAAGATGGTCAACTCGATGAACAAGGGCTCAGAGATCTGGTGGAATGGCATGTGAAGGCGGGGACCCATTGCATAGTGCCCTGCGGCACTACAGGAGAGTCAGCCACCCTCTCACACGATGAGCATATGAGGGTTGTGGAGATTACCATAGATCAGGTGAGGGGAAGAGTGCCAGTAATTGCTGGTACAGGTTCCAACTCAACTGAGGAGACCATCATGCTCACTAAACATGCCAAAAAGGCTGGAGCGGATGCTGCCCTGGTGATCACACCTTACTACAACAAACCTAGTCAGGAAGGGCTATATCAGCATTTCATGGCAGTTGCCAAGGAGTGCAAGTTCCCTATGATCCTTTACAATGTTCCAGGGAGGACAGGTGTCAATATGCTGCCTCAGACAGTTGCTAGATGTGCAAAGAACAGGTATGTCATCGGCATTAAAGAGGCAACAGGTAGCCTTAAACAGGTGGCCGACGTGATAAGATTCTGTCCAAGAAGTTTCATCGTCCTTTCTGGAGACGATTTTACTGCATTTCCAACCTTGGCAATTGGCGGTAAGGGTGTCATCTCCGTATGTTCTAATGTCATGCCAAAGGAGATGGCCAACATGATGAATTACTTTTTCAAGGGAGATATAGACAAGGCGAGAAGGCTTCATTACAAGCTATTTCCGCTATTTGAGGCACTGTTTTATGAGACAAATCCTGTTCCCGCAAAGACTGCATTGGCTGCAATGGGAAAGATTGATTCTGATGAGGTAAGATTGCCACTTGCCCCTATGAGTGAGACCAACAAAGAACGTCTCATGGAGGTGCTAAAGTCTTTGAAGCTTGTTAAATAGCTTTAAAGAATTGGAGCTGTTTTGGATTTGAGAATTAGATTTTTCCTTTAATTCGCCAGAATTTAAACAATATTGGAGAGGTAGAGATGGTTCGAGCAATCGTAGCAGGAGCAGGCGGTCGCATGGGCGGCCGTATTATAGCAATGATTACCCAGGCTGATGGAATAGAGCTCTCAGCAGCCTTTGAAAGACCTGATTGTCCAGCAGTTGGAAAAGATGCAGGTGTTGTGGCAGGTATTGGCGAGCTTGGAGTCAAGATTGAAGACAGTCTTGATGCGGTTATAGACAAGGGAGATGTGATAATTGACTTTACCTTTCACGAGGCAAGTGTACAGCATGCCAAAAAGGCTGCTGAAAAGGGTAGGGCAATGGTTATTGGTACCACAGGCTTTACAAAAGAAGAATACGATGCCCTTGATGAATATTCCAAGAAGTTTCCACTGGTGCTTGCTCCCAACATGAGTGTTGGGGTCAATCTACTTTACAAACTTCTTGAGACGGCAGCTACGGTACTTGGTGACGATTATGATGTTGAGATAGTTGAGGCTCATCACAGGATGAAAAAGGATGCACCAAGTGGCACGGCCCTTCAGTTGGGCCGGGTGGTAGCCAAGGCACTCGGCAGGGATTTTGATGAGGTGGCTGTGTATGAGAGGCATGGGCTCATAGGTGAGCGCTCTCCAAAAGAAATAGGAATACAGACCATAAGGGCTGGAGATATTGTAGGGGAACACACAGTGCTTTTTGGTGGTATAGGTGAGCGTATAGAGATAACGCACAAGGCATCTAGCCGCGACACCTTTGCCAAGGGAGCGGTAAGGGCAGCCCTTTGGGTAGTTGGAAAGCCTGCCGGACGTTATTCTATGCAAGATGTGTTAGGGCTTTCATGAAGATAGTCAGGTTTGTTCCACCAGGTAAGGATTCCATCTTTTACGGTGTTGTGAAAGATGAACGGGTGACCGTCACAGTGGCAAGCCCTTTTGAGGGTATGATAGTCGAAACTAGTGAGGAGTATGATCTTAACTCGGTCAAACTACTTGCTCCATGTCAGCCAACAAAGGTGGTAGCAGTGGGGCTCAACTATAAGGATCATGCCCAGGAGCTTGGCATGGCGTTACCCGATGAACCCCTGATATTTTTAAAACCCCCTTCTTCTGTTATTGGGCATGGTGACCAAATTTGCTGCCCTTCATCTAGCAATCAGGTTGAATATGAGGCAGAGCTTGCCGTAGTGATTGGTAAAAGGGCAAAGGATGTCATTGCCGAAGATGCCTTTAACTTTGTGTTGGGATATACTTGCCTTAATGATGTTACTGCACGAGATCTTCAAAAAAAGGACGTACAGTTCACACGGTCCAAGTCCTTTGATACCTTCTGTCCAATTGGGCCCTGGATCGAAACACGTCTTGATCCATCAGATGTGCATGTTAGATCATATCTGAATGGTGAAAAAAGGCAGGACTCAAGTACTTCACAGCTTGTTCATCCAGTTGAAAAACTTATTGAGTTTATCTCTTCTGTTATGACCCTTGAACCAGGTGACATTATCGCCACAGGCACCCCCTTCGGAGTTGGGAAGATTGAGCCAGGAGACGAGATCACAGTTGAAGTTGAAGGGGTTGGTCGCCTTATAAATCCAGTGGGTTGATAAGATAATTATTGTAAGAAAGGATTTGACATGAAGTTTGAGCTTGCAAAAAGGATTAAGAATCTACCTCCATATCTTTTCGTTGAGCTTGATAGGAAGAAGCAGGAAGCCTTGTCTAAGGGAGTTGATGTGATTGATCTAGGGATTGGTGATCCAGATCTTCCAACTCCTGATTTTATAGTTGAACGCATGATAGAGGCAGTAAAAAAGCCTGCCAATCATAGGTATCCTTCCTCTGAAGGGAGTCTCGCCTTCAGAACTGCAGCTACCAAGTGGTGCGAAAAAAGGTTTGGCCTTAATCTTGATCCTGCTTCTCAAATATGCTGCGTTATCG
>JAMOUE010000269.1 GCA_027068235.1 Deltaproteobacteria bacterium
TGACCAGTAATCCAGCCGATATCAGCAGTACACCAGTAAACATCGTCATCCTTCATGTCAAAAACCCACTGTGTGGTATGGGCAGCATATGTCAGGTAGCCTCCAGTGGTATGAATGACACCCTTTGGCTTTCCTGTACTACCACTTGTATAGAGGATGAACAGGATGTCTTCTGCACCCATTGATTCGGGCTCACACTTGTCATCAATATCATTGGCAGCCATCTCATCATGCCACCATGAATCCCTTCCCTCTTTCATATCAATGTCATTGCCAGCACGCTTGACAACTATGCATTTTTCAACTGTTGGACATTCCTGCAACGCCTCGTCTGCATTTGGCTTAAGTGGAATGGTCTTTCCAGCCCTAAGCACTGCATCTGCTGTAATGAGAACCTTTGCCTTACAATCCTGAATCCTGCTCTGAAGGCTAAGAGCGCTAAAACCTGCAAAAACTACACTGTGCATCGCACCTATCCTTGCACAGGCAAGCATTGCAATAGGCAGTTCAGGAATCATTGGTAGATAGATGGAAACTCTATCACCCTTTTTGACTCCATACTTCTTCAAAACATTTGCAAAACGGCACACCTCTGTGTGAAGCATCTGGTAGGTGTATACCTTTACATCCTCTTCTGGTTCACCTTGCCAGATTATTGCCGCTTTGTTCCGCCTACCATCTGTAAGGTGGCGATCAAGACAATTGTAAGAGGCATTTAACTTTCCTCCTATAAACCACTCTATCTGAGGCTTATGGAAGTCCGCTCTTACCACGGTCCTCCATTTCCGATCCCAGGAAATAAGTTCCTCTGACCTTTTCCCCCAAAATGATGCTGGATCCTCTAAGGCCTTTTTGTAATGCTCCCTATACTCCTTCATGCTCTTAACATGAGCGGTCATCTGGGCCTTTCGAGAAGGACGAAAAACACGCTGTTCAGACAGAAGACTTTCAATTGTCTTTGTGCTATCACTCATGACTCGACTCTCCCTTCATAGATTTTTTGCAACACAACGCTGCAATCAAAAACTGAACGATTATTCACTCATTTTACGATTATGTCAAGGCCTTAGTTGATAAAATTTGTTTTTTAATATTAGATAATTAGAGAAAACTTCACAAATATATATAATTAGTACTGTGGAACAGTATATGCAAAGAGATCTTTTATCATCCATTTCTCTAATAAAAATGAACAATTACGTCATGGCGAGACAGTACAGTCGTTATTGCAATCGCCCGATCTTTTTACTCCTTTCACAGATGGGCAACTTCTTTAAGCTCCTCATGCCATAGTAACATCTTACTGGCACAGCTTATTTAGATACTAACCAGCAAAACAATGGTTTAGTGGAGAGATGAACGGTAGCTTTTCAAAAATGACGGATGGTGACTCTAGCGGATAGCGACAACGATTATGGCTTAGTTAGTACAACCTAGTATTTGTCTGTTATTTCTTGCTCACTTCCCGCCAAAGAAAAAGTGCAGCAGTCAAATTTTTCCTTCTTGATAAGAAGGTTATCTTCATCACAACACAAAATTGCAGAAGGTTCTGCTACTGCCTTGGCTCCTACTGCCCTTAGGACCAATGGAGATGAATCCGTCCCACCTGCATTATTAAGTTCATAGGCGGTAAAGGTATGTAGAGACGCACCTAAATGCCTTGCCAATTCTATGATTGCCAACTCGTCAGCCTTCTTATCTATGGTGCATACCTTTTTTATAGAATAAGGATGAATGGAGTGCCTGTTTAAAAACTCCTCTAGTTTCTCTAAAAGCCTTGTAGGAGCCAAGCCTTTATGACAACCAGTGCCAAGACACAAGTTTCTAG
This sequence comes from Deltaproteobacteria bacterium, assembly GCA_027068235.1. GTDB lineage: Bacteria > Desulfobacterota > Dissulfuribacteria > Dissulfuribacterales > QOAL01 > JAADCZ01. The sequence continues at coordinate 1,829 of JAMOUE010000269.1, forward strand.
TGACCAAATGTAAACATCTATCAGAATTTGAGACAAAGGGACCAATAACGATATCAGCCTCACTTTCTGAAGAAGTCTCTTGCAATCCTTCAGGTAACCCTTTGAAAACTACTAAATTTTGGCCAAAGACCTTAAGACGATGGCCGT